>CAIWMA010000097.1 GCA_903913645.1 uncultured Bacteroidales bacterium
GTAGGCAAGGTGATGAGTCGGAAGCTGTATAATATCGGAGAACCTGATCAGGTTTAAGTCCGGTTGAAGGAAGGGCTGAAATTCCCGCATGCACGAATCTGCTTTTTTCTGCATTTCTATAATATAAATTGCTTCAAAATTAGGTGTGCTTTTTTTAGATTCACCTGAGAGCAGATCCGGTTTTTCTTCCTTATTTACGTTGGTAACAGGCTCCGGAATATGGGGTAAACCGTATAAAATGCCAGGAAAAAAGAAGGGTGAGATCAGTAATCCTGCTAATCCAACCCCCGAAATAATCTGTATTAAATTTAATGTGAAAAACACATCAGAAGACTTGGTAAAGGTTATGAACATCGAAAACAAATAGCTGGAAATAAGAATGAGTTGAAATCCCAAGAATACAGAAAGCCATTTCTCCATAAATTTCTGATGTGAGAGCACCCTAACCTCTATCCTTTTAGACAAGTAACGTATAAAGAAACCTATCGACCAGAGTGTATAGAAAAATACAAGAAAGGGTCGGCTTAAGTAAACAATTGTGTTGGAAAACCAGGCGGATAGGATGGTAGCATTGTATAAACCCAGGAATCCACGATCCCTGACAATTTGCATTGCTATTTCTGTCTTATAAGAGGATGATGTAAATTCATAAGGCAAAGCAGCCAGTATAAACGCAATTACTGGCAGGAAATGAACAAAGTCTTTTTTTCTAAGCCGGGAATCATCAGTGAGAACACTACGGATATAGAAATACAACATCGGCCCGGTCAGATAACCAACAAAAGCAGTGTTTACAAATATAATTTTGACTAGTATAACTGATTCTGAAAACAGAATGATATGTTGATTCAGACCATACATACTCAACATAAGGAAGAAAACACCCAGGTAGACAGTGGTTTTATATTTCCTTGCATTGAAATAAAGCAGGATCATCGAAAGGAAAATCCCAATTATGGATAAGGATAAAAGCATTTGAACAATTATTAATAATAATTTGCAATCTGCATACAAAAAATATTGAG
The DNA here is from genome assembly GCA_903913645.1 of uncultured Bacteroidales bacterium. Lineage (GTDB taxonomy): Bacteria > Bacteroidota > Bacteroidia > Bacteroidales > UBA4417 > UBA4417. The sequence continues at coordinate 1,026 of CAIWMA010000097.1, forward strand.
AAACAAAATGTTACGGGCTATTTTGGTATCCCTCGATGAAATTCATGCTTTCATCAGAACCGGATTCTGCTGAAGTGTTTTACCCGGTACGACCATGCAACCAGTTTCTCTAGTTCTGATGATATTTCATGCGCGGTACCCGGCTAATTGTTACCTGAGACATCCCCGTTTGCGACGTAATATATGGAGTATAGATGAAATAGGAAAATATATGTGTGCCTGCTTTCGAATATGGGTGTAGCCCATTATATGTATATTCTATATATCAAGGTTTTAAGAAATAAATTCAGCATGAAAATAATTTTCTGTTTACATAAAAGATGTAATATTATATTACAGACTTTTCGTTCCGGATGGCAAGGTTTCCGCTTACCCGCTCAAAGATTTGCTGCCAGATCTTTCAGAACCGAAACCCGGGCAATGATTCAAGTTATGCACACCGTAAATGAAGCGGATTACCTTACAAGTGATAAATACGATAGCAATTAGTACTTCTCAGGATGCCGGGATTTCAGGAACTGTAAAGCACACAGGTCTATACCAGGTCTATACCAGGTCCGTATCAGGTTCGCTTAAAATCCAAACAAATAAGGACTAAATCCGGCCATAAACAGGAGCATAAAGTGCTGTGCTCAAAAGCAGTATTGTACAACTGACACCTTGCTTTTTTAGTTTATCAGGCGGCTCTCAACTGGGTTTTTCATTGTAAACTATGCAATAAATGTGACCATTTCCTGCTTATCACTATTTAATCTCCGGTTATCACCTAAGCCTAAGGAGCATTACTTCCCTGACAAATATAAGCAGTTTTTCTCCCGGCAGCGCATTGGCTTTATTTTGCTGAAATGTAAACAGATCAGACAAATAATACTACATTTGACACTGAACTTTGATGTTTTTAAGCAAAAAATGAAAACAGAGGCTGAACTCATTGCGAATGTTAAGGCTGGAATGGCAAGTGCATTCGATTTGATTTTCGGAATGTACAGCCACAAAATCTATTATTTCGCTTTCTCTATACTTAAATCAAAAGAGGATGCTGAGGACGTTGTTCAACACACATTTTTCAAGCTCTGGGAGAAACGCGAAAGCCTAAACAACAGCCTTGTTTTTAAGCCATTTCTGTTTACTATAGCGTACAATGTTTCCATCGATCTTTTACGATCCCGGCTTAAGGAGAAAGGTTACAGGGAAAATATTCTGGTCCAGGCATCATCAAATTATAACCTGGAAGAACGCATTGAATACGGTGATTTACTTGATCGCATTAACCAAATCTCAGAAAAATTGCCTCCCCGCAAAAAGGAAATCTACCAGTTAAGCAGGGTTCACCATTTATCGCATAGTGAAATTGCCGAAAAACTAAATATTTCGGTAAAGACTGTTGAGAATGGAATTGGCTATTCATTAAAATTTATTAAAACCCATTTAGGCAACGATCCGGTCTTAGGATTACTTCTTGCCTGGCTATTGCTCTGAGCAGGCTGGTAATTCGATTATCTGTACTTATTGCATAAACAAAAAGATATAAGCCACAGATTACGCAGATTACACAGACAAATTTTCTTGTACATTTTCAATTCCCTTTAATGAACTGCTGAAAGCAGTTAAATCTGTGTAATTTGTGTAATCTGTGGCTAAAATGTCTTTTCATCAGAATGATTAATTGCAATTATTCTTGTGCATAAGAGGGGGTATTGCCTTCCTTCTCCGTATTAGTTATGTGTGGTTTACAAGAATCATCATAATATAACAATGTAAATAGTTTTCATAAAGAAACACGGTTATGAAAAATAAAATTAGCTTAATTTCATTTTTTTTATTTGGCTTTTCAGTTTTTTGTAGAAGTCAGTCGGTACCTGACAGCGTCTATCCTCCTGCCGATTTAGTAATCTCTTACCATACAGAATGGACAAAAACGCATTATCCTGTACGAATCCAGGAATTCAAAACTAATCCTTTGAAACAAAATGATATCGTGTTTTTGGGTAATAGTCTGACAGAACTTGCTGGTGATTGGAGCCTGCGCTTTAATGCTGCAAATGTAAGAAACAGGGGAATTGCCGGTGATGTAACGGAAGGTGTTTTGGCACGACTTGGTGAAATATATTATTTCAAGCCAGCTTCAGTATTTATTGAAATCGGCATTAATGATCTTTTTGCATCCAAAACTCCCGAATTTATTGCAGGAAATATATGCAAAATGGTGAGAAGAATCTACCACAATACACCGGAAACCGAGGTTTATGTGCAAACAATCCTGCCAACCTCCAACCAGTATTTAGTTGCAAATATCAAAGCAACAAATGATATTTTGCGCGATAGTGCCAGTGTTACAGGTTATTCATTAGTCGAACTTCATGATTTATTTGCAGATGCTTCGGATCTTATGAAAACAGAGTATACTACTGATGGTGTACACTTAACCGCAGCCGGGTATGAAGTATGGATAAACGAAGAGAAGAAGTACATCCCTTCCACACCATCAGGTAATTTGTTGAAAAATGCTTCTTTAAATTCTGGTACAGACTTTTGGGATTTATCCGGTACTGCTTATATGTTTAAAACAATTGACTGGTCACCCGCTGCATCAATATTAAGATCGTTTGGTAATAATTACTGGCAATGGCCCGACATAGCAGTAAATGGAAGCATAACACAAACAGTGTCCGGGCTTCAGGATGGAAATTATAATTTCTCTTGTCAGTTTGCAGGGGCTACGCCTGGAAGTAAAGCCTATTCAGCATTAACTGCTAAAGATGGAAATGCAGTGGAAACCATAAAGGAATTTACGATGCCCGCTACCTGGACTAAAATTGAAATGCCAATTGTGGTTACCGGTGGGCAATGTACTGTCGGATTCACTATTCATGACACAACAAATTCCGAATTCTGGTTTGCAGCATCTGATTTTAATCTTTATGCAATAACACCAACTTCGATTCCCAGTTTGAACAACACTGCTTCGGTATATTTAGTTAATTATCCGAATCCATTCAATAACGAAACAACACTGTGTTTCAGTTTGCCAAATTCCGAAAAGAACGCGCGGCTTGAAATGTTCAACCTGAATGGTATACTTCTTAAAAGCTTTGCTGAAAATAATGTCGTTGCTGACAGGCTTTATAGTTATACTTTTAATGCCGGGGAATATACAGATCAAATTTTCATTGTCAGGTTGGTTACGAACGATAAAGTGATGACAAGAAAAATAGTAAAAAAAGGATAGTTGAAACGAGCCATGACAATAAATTGTCTTACAGAGGGATGATTATTTTCATGGCGAGTTCCATCTGACCCGTAAAAAATTAAAAAACAATCAGATGAAATGCTGATTTGCCGGCAAATAAAATCCATGTATCTCTATTTTAAACTTAACGGTTTTAAAACAGATACATACTTTTGTTTCACATAAAAACTATACCGATCTGATAATGAATAGTTAGCTGGCCATCCAGGAGTCTATTACAACTAATTTTAAAAGTTGCCAGAAGGAACAACAAATTAATTTATCCAAAATGTCCAATACCACTGAAGCTCAAACCCGATATTCAATACTATTTAAAAAGTACCTTAACAATGCCTGTACTGCACAGGAAGTTGAGGAAATTCTAAGTTTTATTGAAAATCCTGCCAATGCTGATTTTTTGAGTCAGGAAGCAAATTCGCAATTTGTTTCAATCGACAAACTGAGTGCTGAAGAATTGAAAACCACGGAAAACCAGGCCTCCATGGACAAGATACTGGATAGGCTTCATCATCAGATCATTAAACAGGAAAAAGAATTCATACTTGTACCCGACAGGAAGAAAAAATTCATTGCTTTCTTCGCAAAAGCAGCGGCAATTCTTATCCTTCCCTTACTTATTTATACGGCATACCTTACAACAAAAACTTCCGGTAAACATTACTTTGAATCTGCCGAAGTAACCTGGCAAACCGTAAGAACTTCTGCGGGCATGCAATCTGATTTTATGCTTCCCGATGGCTCACACGTATGGCTAAACGCAGGTTCCGTATTGGAATATCCTGTTGCATTTGCTCATGATATCAGGCAGGTTAAACTCACCGGCGAAGCTTTTTTTGACGTTAAAAAAGACCCTTCACATCCTTTTATTGTTAATGCCGGAAAAATGAATATTGAAGTTAAAGGCACCCGATTCAACGTTTGCAATTACCTTAACGAAACAAACTCGGAAATTACTCTCGAATCGGGCAGTGTCCGACTGTTTGCCGGCAACTATAAGGATGAAAAAACACTGGCGCTCATTAAGCCTGGCGAACGCGCCCGCCTGGATAATAATCTGAATAAATTGTCGGTTTCGAAAGTTGATGTTGAAAAACAAATAGCCTGGAAAGAAGGCCTATTAATATTCAGGGATGATAAAATGGATGAAGTGGTCCTGAAACTGAACAGGAAATTTAATGTCGACATTATCCTTCAGGATCCGGAACTTAAAGAGTACATTTATACTGCCACTTTCGAAGATGAATCACTTTCCCAGATTCTTGGGCTGTTAAAGATTTCGGCGCCGGTTAATTACAAGGCCTATAAACCGATACAACTTGATGACAATTCCTTTTCAAAACAAAAAATTGTCATCACCAAACGAAAATGAAATTTTACATGAAGAATGAATATAGTAAATCTGCTAGCCTTATCAACTCAGCATTTTCTCCTATAGCTTCACATTGAAATGATTCAAACTAATATTGCGTTAACTCAATTTTACAAAATTATGAAAGTAAAATTACCCGCTTTCCGGCCTTCGAAAAACGCTTCGGTCAGCAAAGCACTAATGGTTACGGGCCTCACTTTAAGTATTATGCTTCTCAGTATTACCCGGTTAATTGCTGATGAAGGATATGCGCAAACGGCGCGAATTAACCTGGACGTAAGCAATAAACCAATAAAAGAGGTGCTTGCTGACATTCAGGATCAATCGGAATTCTACTTTATGTTCAACAGCAAAATAGTTGATGTTGAACGAAAGGTTGACATTCATGTTAAAAATGAGCCTGTGAACCAGGTCCTCACTTTGCTTTTTAGCGGAACAGACGTCACCTTTACCATTGTCGACAGGCAGATTGTCCTTTCTTCGCTCAGCAAACCAGCCGAACAGCAGCCGCCTACAAAAAAAATTTCCGGTAAGGTTTTAGACGACAAGGGTGTATCCATTCCCGGAGCTACAGTTGTGGTTTCTGGAACTACCATTGGAGTTACTACTGACATAAAGGGAGAATTTACGATTCTGGTTCCAGATACGGTGACAAGTCTTTTCGTTTCGTGCATTGGAATGACAAGTAAGAGGATTGAAATCGGCGCTCAGAATTCATTGGTCATTGTGATGGAATCTACGGCTATAAACCTTGATGAAGTTGTAGTAATCGGTTACGGAACTCAGAAGAAAAAAGACTTAACCGGATCATACGCAACTGTAAATACCAAAGACCTGAGTAAGACAACTCTTACAAATGTCGAAGGCTTGATTGCCAACAAACTGCCTGGCGTACAAATGACTCCCTTCAGCGGGAAGCCCGGAAGCGGAAGTGCAATTTTAATCCGTGGCGGAGCTTCCCTTAACGCGAGTAATGACCCATTGATAGTTATCGACGGAGTTGCGGTCGAAGGATGGAATTCAGGTCCCGGTATGCTCAGCCAGCTGAATCCGAACGATATAGAAAGCTTTACCGTTCTGAAAGACGCTTCTGCTTCGGCAATTTATGGTTCCAGGGCTTCAAATGGTGTAATAATAATTACCACAAAAAAAGGCGGGCAGGGGAAAATGAAAGTGGACTTCTCGTCTAATTTCAGGGTATCAACTCTTATTAAAGATATTCCTGCTTTGTCAGCGGATCAATATCGGACACTTGCCGGTGAAATAGGCGGCGTTACAACTGCGCCGGGCGAAGCAAATACAAACTGGCAAAAAGAAATTTTTCAACCAGCGCTGGCAACCGACAACAACCTGAGCGTAAGCGGAACTTTCAAGAAGTTGCCTTACAGGGCTTCGGTAGGGTATCTCAATCAAAACGGGATTGTGAAAACCGGAAATTACGAAAGGGTTACGGCTTTGTTCAACCTGAGTCCTTCCTATTTCGATAATCATCTGAAAGTAAACATAAACATAAAAGGATCATCCGAAAATCAACGCCTGGCCAACGAAACTGCCATCTGGGGAGCAACCGCTTTCGACCCAACCCAACCCGTTCATGTTGAGGATCAAACCTACGGAGGATATTTCCAGTATACCCAGTTTGCAGACAATCCTGCGCTAGCCATCATAAATCCTTTAAGTATGCTGGAACAGGTAAAAAGCACAAGCAGTTACCTGAGAAGTGTGGGAAACATCCAGCTCGACTACAGCCTTCATTTCCTTCCCGCTCTTCATGTGAATGTTAATGCAGGTTACGATATCTCGAAAGGGAAATACAGCTATTACACTCCTGCCAATTATTTCCCCGACAATATTGTTGGCGGATATAACAATACTGGTGATCCTTCATCCCGAGTTAATAATTCGATGTTTGAATCCTACTTGTTTTACAGCAAAGAACTGGAATCGATAAAGAGCAAAATTGATTTCACGGCAGGTTATTCATACAATAATTTCCTAACAACAAACTACTATTACCCGACCTATTCAGCTGATGGCGTACAGATTCCCAACAGCGATCCAACCTTTCCTTATGATAAACCCAGCCATTCCATCATTTCTTTTTACGGCAGGTTTAATTATATATTTAACCAGAAGTATTTGCTCACAGCTACTTTGCGTGACGATGCATCTTCCCGTTTTTCGGAAAAATACCGTTGGGGATTATTTCCATCAGTAGCATTGGCCTGGAAAATTAAAGAAGAGAATTTCCTTAAAAACAACAAAGTAATTTCGGACTTAAAACTGCGGCTGGGCTACGGGATTACCGGTCAACAGGATGGTATTGCCAATTATCTGCACATTCCCGGTTACACTATGAGTAGTTTGAATTTTCAATACTCAGTAGGAGGAAACAATTATACAACCGTATGGCCAGGCGTTTATAATCCTGCTTTGAAATGGGAACAGACTGCCACTACCAATATCGGTCTGGATTTTGGCTTTTTGAAAAACCGCATAACCGGTAGCGTTGATTCGTACTATAAAAAAACCACTGACCTGCTAAATAATACCACCATTCCACTGGGCGTAAATTTTGCGAGTTCTATGCTCCTTAATATCGGAAGTATGGAAAATATGGGACTGGAAGTTGCCCTCAAAGCCATTCCCGTTCAAAAGGAGAATTTCAGCTGGGACCTGAATTTCAGCTTCACGTATAACATCAATAAGATTTCACATCTTAACAATGTTTCGGACGATGGTGTGGGCCTGTTCAGCGATGCAACCCTTGTGAATACGGTTGGATACAGCCGGAATACTTTCTATCTGTATCACCAGGTTTACGACGTTAACGGAAAGCCGATCGAGGACCAGATGTTGGATGTTAATAAGGATGGATTGACCAATGCAAAAGACAGGTATATTACGGGAAAATCGGCAATGCCAAAATACATTTTAGGATTCAGCACCAATTTCCAATACCAGAAATGGAATGCAGGAGTTTCGTTCCATTCCAATATTGGACATTACCTGTATTACAAACCCTACGACAATACCATTGCAATGACCGGCTGGCAGGAATCCCAAAACCTGACAACAATGTATTATAATACTCTCTTCAGCCACAGCAACCAGTACGAAGCATACAGCGACTTCTACCTGCAGAATGCATCATTCCTCAAAATGGATAATTTTAATGTGGGGTATAATTTTGGCAAACTCTTTACAGGAAGCACCGCAGTACTAAAGATAAATGCTTCGGTACAGAATATTTTTACCTGGACTAAGTACACCGGTCAGGATCCTGAAACAAACAGCGGATACCAGGTCGCATATCCTGTTCCCCGCATCTTTGCATTAGGTCTAAATCTTAATTTTTAACTTTCTTACGAAAAGAAGATGAAAAATATCATCAATAAAATAAACAGCCGGGCATTATTAGTAATCGTTGTATTCGTACTCGGTTTAAATTCCTGCACAAAAGACCTGGATAAAACACCTACAAACGGCATTACCAGCGATGCACAATACAGCACTGCAGATGGTTACAAGCAAAGTCTTGTTTCCATTTATTCGAACCTGGCTTATGGTGATTTCCTTAGATACTACTGGGATATGCAGGAATATCCTACTGATGAAGCCGTAAGCACCTGGAACGATGACGGAGGTGTTGCAACGTATCACCAGCTTGCATGGAGTGCCGATTTGCCTGCCCTTGCCTATACTTACAAATCAGCGCTTACTACAATAACGTATTGCAATAATTACATTAACGAATCGTCGGAAGGCAACATTGCAAAAAGAGGATTTACCGGTAATGATGCAACGGCAATACAGCAATACCGTGCCGAAGCCAGGTATTTACGTGCCTATTGTTTCTGGGTTCTTATGGATTGTTATGGCAATCCGCCTTTCCCGACCGAAGCATCCTTAGGAACTACCAACCCGGAGCAGATTCAGCGCAAGGACTTGTTCAAATTCATTGAAACTGAATTAAAGGAAATCGAACCTTTGTTAGCCGATTCCAGAACAAACGAATGGGGAAGACCCGATAAAGCCGCCGCATGGGCACTGCTTTCGCGCATGTACCTCAACGCTGAAGTATATACAAGTGAGGCCCGCTTTACCGATGCCATTACCTACTGCAACAAAATAATCAACGCCGGATATTCGCTGGAATCCCATTACAAATGGCTGATGCTTGGCGATAATAACCTGAATACCAACGAATTTATTTTCACAATTAACTACAACAATACCAACCAAACCTGGGTTGGCACCAATTTCATGACGTTAGGCGCAGCTGGTGTACCCGCTTCGGTTAATGGCGTTTCGGATAGCTGGAATGAATTCAGGTTCACTCAGCAGATTCCGGCCATATTTCCATCAGCAGATACAACAAAAGATAAGCGGGCCCAGTTTTATAAAACCGGGCAGGATCTAATTGTTAAGGACGTCTCAAAAAGCACCGATGGATACTCTTCATTTAAATACAGGAATGTAAAGCGGGATGGCAGTGCTATCATTCAGAATAACAGTTTTGGCAACCTGTCGGATATTGATTTTCCGGTATTCCGCCTGGCGGAAATTTACCTCACCTATGCCGAAGCCGTTTTAAAAGGCGGTGAAGGTGGAAGTCCGGCTACTGCTCTTGGTTATATTAACCAGTTACGTGGCCGCGCCTATGCCAATAATCCTTCCAGCTCAGTAGGTAATATTACCATCGATAAGCTTACCGCAGATTTTATCCTGGATGAAAGAGGCCGCGAACTATACTGGGAAGCCCAACGCAGGACAGATTTGGTGAGGTATAACAAATTAACAACAGGCACCTATTTGTGGGCCTGGAAAGGTGGAACCATTGCAGGAACAGGCGTTGAGAGCAAGTATAATTTATTCCCTATCCCAACTTCCGACTTGCTGGCAAACCCTAACCTGGATCAGCTACTTGGTTTCTAAACCTGATGGCATCACATGGAAAATGGTAAAATGCATTTAAAACATTCATTATGAAAAAGACACTTAACCTAATATTTACTTCCCTGTTACTCATGATTTTCATGAATTCATGTACCGAGAAGGAACTGATTTCGGTGGCAACCATACCTGCCGACGGGAGTTTTTTAGTCTCCCCAAGCGCTACTGCAATTGAGTTAATAAAACCAGGTGCCGGAACGCATACTGCTATTAGTTTCACATGGGATACAATAGTTTATGGGGTGAGCACCCCTACATCATTTACACTTCAAATGGATTCGTTAAACGGCGATTTCTCAACCTCCATCGAAGATGTAATTTCCACCAATACATTCCAAATCGCATTTACCGATTCGGTTATGAATTTCAGGGCGTTGAAATTAAACCTGAAACCTTTTATTCCAGGGCAAATCAAAGTACGGTTAAAAGCAAACCTGGCTTATAATAACCTGCCTGTTTACAGTACAGTTGTACCTGTCACGGTAACGCCTTACGACGATGGCTTGATGTATAAGATGCCTGCAACTTTGTATCTCCAAGGTGATGCCGTGGTGTCAAACGGCACTTTCCCAATCCCTGACGCACAACAAATGGTTAAGGTTGACAATCACAGGTTCGCTCTCCTGGTTTTATTAACCGGCGGAAAGCATTTTACTTTCAGTTCAAGTGCAGCAGCGATATCAGATCCATCTTATAAAGCAGCTACAGCTTCGGAGCCCATTAACGGTGGTAATTTCATACCTTCCGGTACACAAAGCACACCGCCAAACGCAGGAAGCGACATTCTCTCTCCGGCAGTAAATGGAATTTATAAAGTAATCGTTGACTTTAAAACAGGAATATATTCGGTAAACAAAGCGCCGGGACTTATCGCTTCGCCTGCCAGCCTATATATGGTTGGAGATGCAACTGCATTGGGCTGGGCTGCGCCAAATGCTACCCAGAAGTTTACCCAAACTGATGCAAATACCTTCATTATTACTTTACCACTTATTGGTGGAAAGAAATACGATTTTATTACTACGGCAACCACATGGTCTGATCCTGCTTATAAAGGAGCAACAAATGCAGAACCGCCAATGGGTGGAAATTTTATTGCGTCAGGAGCTTCTACAGTCCCGGCATGGGGAGGAAGTGATATTATTGCACCTGCTGCTTCGGGCACATATAAAATCACTGTAAATTTTAAGTCAGGCACCTATGTTCTGACTCAATAACCAGGAAAACTATTTTCACATTAAATAAAAAATAACTAATCAGCGTGCTCAAAAAGCTTTATAGCCACAGATTTCGCCGATTACACAGATTAAAACTGCTTTTAGCAGTTTTTTCGATCAAATTTGAGCATAAGATATCTAAATTTATCTGTGTAATTTGTGTGATCTGTGGCAAATATTTGTTTGTCAATGCCTTAAGTGAACTGATTAGTTACAATAAACACTATTTTGAAAGAATGGCTGGTTAAATCACAATCCATTCTTTCAATAAACTAAACCTAAATAATGAAACCAGGAATAAGCACCAAAGTTGTTTTGCTATGTGTTTTATGTATACTGAATTTTTCCTCCTGTAGTAAGGACAAGACTCCTGACGCTGCTCCACCTGCTGCTGTTGTTTTTGCAAAAGGTGCTGATGTAAGTTGGCTGCCACAGATGGAAGCCAGTGGACGCAAATTTTACGACACCGATGGAACAGAGACGGATTGCCTGCAACTATTAAAAAACAGGGGGATAAATACGATACGCCTTCGTGTTTTTGTTAATCCTTCATCGGATCCCGGAAACGGGCATTGCAGCAAGGACGAAACTGTGGCTATGGCATTGCGGGTGAAAAATATGGGGATGCGCCTGATGATCGATTTCCATTACAGCGATTCCTGGGCTGACCCCGGCCAACAAACCAAACCTGTCGCATGGGCTTTATTAAATTTCGCTGATTTAAAGCTTGCACTGGCTAATCATACAATGGAGGTCTTAAACGCTTTAAAAGCAAAAGATATAACACCGGAATGGGTTCAGGTAGGTAACGAAACATCGGATGGAATGCTGTGGCCTGATGGCAAAGCTTCTGTAAACGGTTTCCAGAATTACGCTGACCTTTTCAAGGCTGGATACGCTGCGGTTAAATCTGTTTTTCCTTCAGCAAAAGTTATTGTCCATATGGGAGGTATTTCTGTCGCGCAATGGAACCTGGATGGATTGAAAAGCAAAGGTGCATATTGGGATGTAATAGGGATTTCGGCATATTCAACGCCGGCTGAAAACTGGCAGAAATCCAATACTGAAGTCTTGGCAGGAATGAATAACCTGGTTTCCAGGTATGGAAATAA
>CAIWMA010000098.1 GCA_903913645.1 uncultured Bacteroidales bacterium
TAAAAAGGGAGATAGGGTTGCCATATGTATGAATAACTCCTGGTCGTCAGTTGTCTCAATCTATGCGGTTACTTTGGCTGGTGCAGTATTTGTAATAATAAATCCGCAAACAAAAGCGAACAAATTAGGCTATATCTTAAAGGACAGTGGAGCAAAAATCTTGATTACTGAAGTATTCCTCAAAAAAGAATTTCTAAAATCACTAGATTACACCGAAGATATTAACAAAATCATTATAACGGGAAAAACAGATATTGAGCTAAATCACGATGGCATAGAATTCGTGGGCTTCGAAAGTATATTATTAAATGAAATTAAATGCTTAGAAGCTTTTCCAAAAATAATTCCTAATGATCTTGCTGCAATAATTTATACTACTGGTAGCACAGGATTTCCCAAAGGAGTTATGATGACACATCAGGCAATGGTGTTTGCTTCGTGGAGCCTGATTGAATACCTGAGGTTAAATGAGGAAGATCGTATTATATTGCTCTTACCTTTAGCCTTCGATTATGGTCTTTACCAACTATTTATGTCTATAACAATTGGCTCAACTTTAATTATTGAACAATCTTTTATTTTTACAGCCTCGATTTACAAACAAATCGAAAAATACAGACCAACGGTTTTCCCTGGAGTTCCAACTATCTATGCTATGATGATAGCTGGAAATCAGAAGAATAAAATATCGTTTGATTCGATTACCAAGATAACAAATACAGCTGCCGCACTACCAGCAGAATATATAACTGACTTAAAACAAATTTTTCCGAACGCCCTTATTTTCAAAATGTACGGTCTTACTGAATGCAAAAGAGTTTGTTATCTTGAACCAGAACTAATCGACATCAAACCTGATTCAGTTGGTAAAGCGATACCTGGAACCGAAGTATTTCTTTTATCTCCAGGTGGTGAACCTGTATCTACAGGCGAACCTGGGATATTACATATCAGGGGGCCACACTTAATGTCAGGTTACTGGAATCAGGAAGAATTGAGCATGAAAGTTCTCAAACAATCAAAATTACCTGGCGACAAGATTTTATGTTCAAATGATTGGTTTAAAATGGATATTGATGGGGATTTGTATTTCCTTGGAAGAAATGATGATATTATTAAATCCAGGGGAGAAAAAGTCAGTCCCATTGAAATCGAAAATGTGATTTATAAAATTTTTGGAGTAAAAGAAGTAGCCGTTATTGGAATCCCTGATGAAATTCTGGGCGAATCCATAGTTGCATTCTTAACCACTCATGTTACTGCCCAAATTAGCGAAAAGGAAATTCTCCAGGAATGTTCAGCAAATCTTGAAATGTTCATGGTTCCTCAACGAATTATATTATTAAATGAAATGCCTAAGAATTCTAATGGTAAAATTGATAAGTTAATTTTAAAAGCAAGAATTTGAAATTCAAAGATGATTTTAGATGAATATAATTTCCTCATAATCATTAACTTGTATAATTTAATAAAAAGTATTGGAGAAAAAGAACAAAATAGCGTAACTTTGAATTATCAATTTAAAAACAAGCCTATTTAAACATAGTTAACAAGGTTGAAAATAATGATTTTTTCTTAAATAAGGAACGCTTGGGTATTCAGCCGAAAACTTTTGTCTTTATTATTTGTCTAGAAAAATCTACAAGATTCTCTTATTATTTTCTACTAAAGTAAGATTTAGATAATAAGCTAATTTTGATTTCATTTAATTGTGAACGATAAAAGTCATTTTGATATGATGTTTAATAACCACAATATAAGAGTAAGTCCTACTGCTTCCATAGGAAAAAATGTTCGCATCGGAGATGATACAGTAATTTTCGACAATGTAGTAATTGAAGATAATGTAACTATAGCTCATAATTGTATTATTGGTGAACCATTGAATGAATACTATTCAAACCCTGATTATATTAATCCGGTTACTGTTATAGGTACTCATTCACTAATTAGAAGCCATGCGGTAATTTATGCGGGTAATATATTAGGAGAAAATGTAAGTACCGGACATCGAGTGAATCTTAGGGAAAACAACACGATCGGTCATGATACTGTTCTTGGAACTTGTGCTGATATTCAGTGCGATATTACTATAGGAAATTATTGCCGCATCTATAATAGTGTTACTATAGCACCTTTAACTAAAATTGGAAATTTTGTAAGCATTTACGCTTTTGTTGTTTTAACAAATGATCCGTATCCACCTTCCAATGACCTCATCGGTTGTAGCATTCTCGATTATACGCAAATTGCTGCTCACTCTACAATTCTTCCTGGAGTTATAGTTGGGAAAAATTGTCTAATTGGGGCAGGAAGTGTAGTTCATAATCATATCCCTGATTATTCACTGGCATCAGGAAATCCAGCAAAATTAATAATGGATATCAGAAGATTCGTTGTTTTAGGAAAAGGCAGACCTTATCCGTGGATGCACAGATTTGAAAGAGGAATGCCTTGGGAAAATATTGGCTATGAGAAATGGATGAATAGTGGTAATAATGCGGATTAATACATTCATTGGAAAGTTCGTCAAAAATAAATGCTCTTGAAACTAGAATTGTTACTGCAAGAAGATTAAATTTTAAAGTTAAAGCTCTTGAAAAAATATAAAGTTTAGAATACCATCCCCCTCGAAGTAAAAAGTAAATTCAATGAATTTCAACAGTATTCGAAGTTAATAAATCATGAATCTTTCAAAGACGGAAATACGAGTATTGATTAAAGGATGGCTTAAACATTGGAATAACTACAATCTTAAAGGTGTGATGGAATTAATTCATGAAGACATTGTTTTCGAAAATTGGACAGGTGTTATTATAAATGGAAAAAAAAACCTGCAAAGGTCATGGACTCCATGGTTTATTAATAATGAAAATTTCAAATTTATTGAAGAAGATATATTTATTGACGAGCAAGAACAAAAAGTATTATTCCGTTGGTGTCTGCACTGGCCTTCTCCTGAAAAAGAATACAATGGAAAAACAGAGATCCGGCGAGGGGTAGATGTGCTCTTATTTAAGGATAAAAAAATTTATTCAAAATATAGTTATTCTAAAACTACAACACAAATTTCATCATTATTATAATACTATAAGTTAGTTAAATCTTTTCGATCAGTATATTGGGAACTAGAATTGTGGTAGTTTTCGGTCTGGCTATTCCAAAATTCTTTAGCTCTATATTACTTTTTATCAACAGATCAATAAAGTTTATACGTGTTTTCCTTTTATCAAAAAACATAAACAACTTCTTCTTGTTGTAAATACTGTCCTTTATGGAGATCATATGTCCACGTCACTTTAACTTAAGCAAATAAAAATGGAACAGAAGAAACTTTTTGAAGATTTGCTTGATATACTCAAAAAAAAGTTAATAATAATGCATGATAAGCGTGAAGAAAACCCTCAAAATACACTTCGTGCATTATGGCATAATGCTCATGGAAATCGTGTGTCACCAATTAATGCCGAAAAATTGGAATTACCCATATTAACAATATTACAAATAGCATTACTGGAAGAATCAATTGAAAATAGACTTCAAGGCATGCCACTAGCACATCTTACTGAAAGACAACATTTTATGGGTATGGATTTTATCGTAGGTAAAGGCTTGTATATTCCTCGAAAGGAAACAGAACTATTAGCAAAATCAGCAATCGATTGTATAAAAAAAGATTTTGCAACTGAACATACAACAATTGCAATTGATTTGTGTTGTGGGATTGGAACTGTTGGGCTTGCCATCGCGTACTTTTGCAGAGAAACATCAGTTTATGGGTCCGACATATTTAAACCTGCTATTGAAGCTGCAGAGATAAATGCTTACCATTTTTTACAAAATGAAAGGGTTTCATTTTTTAATGCAGATATGTTTGATCCTTTTGAGTCACTTTCTTTAAAAAATAAGACAAACCTAATAGTGAGTGCACCTCCATATATTTCATCTGTTAAAGTTAAGCAAATGGCTCCTGAGATAGCAAATCATGAACCACAGGAAGCGTTTGATGCAGGCCCTTATGGATTATCAATTTTCAGTAAACTTATATCTATTGCTCCTGAATATCTTTGCAATAATGGATATTTAATATTTGAATGCGGGTTGGGGCAAGGCGAATTCCTGGCAAACAGAATTAACAAGAATAAGCATTATGGCGATATAACTCAAATACATGATGAAAATGGTAATGTGAGAGTACTTAAAGCTATAAAAATCAGATAAATGCATTTTCAATTACAAGTGATTGAGAATTTTCAATGACATCATACTTCAATTAAATCACATCGGTCAGTTTATTTACAAGCTATTTTCGCCTCTTTTTGCTAAAGAAATACTCTTAATTAGAGTCTACTGTTTAACTTTAAAAGTGCTGACCATTAGCTAATTATGCTTAAATTTGGTGGAACAAATGCACGGTTTTATGAGCAAAGCCCACAGAAAGGTTGCACCTAGTCCAAAATATGTGAGTCCTAGTCAAATGACATTGGCTGGATTTGAGACCCCGTTTGAGCGTTCACTTAATCCTAAAAACCGCTGGGTGGTTCTGGCTGGTTTGATCCCATGGGATGAGATCTGCAATTTATACCTCAAGCATGTAGGTGTTAGTTCAACCGGTCGCCCTGCCATCAGTCCAAGGATTGTGATAGGCTCCATCATCATCAAGCACTTATGCAACCTGGATGATGTGGAAACAGTGGATCAGATATCTGAGAACATTTATATGCAATATTTTCTGGGGTATTCCAGTTTCACCAATGAAGCTCCGTATGATCCTTCTTTATTGACGGACTTCCGCAAAAGACTTGGCATGGATCAGGTAAATGCGATCAACGAAAGGATTGTGTCCCTGAAGGCTAAATTTGAATCACAGCAAACCAAAGCTTCAAAACCTGAAAGCGAAGGGACTTCGGATAATAATGATGATACGGGGCCAGGCAATAAGGGGCGGCTGATTTTTGATGCAACAGCATGTCCCCAAGACATAGCCTATCCCACAGACCTTGACTTGCTTTCGAATGCAAGGGAAAAATCCGAACAATTGATAGACCAGCTCTACAATCCACAATTACACAAGAGAAAGCCCAGGACGTATCGACAAGTAGCCCGCAAAAAATATCTGCAAACCGCTCAAAAGAAAAACAAGTCCAAAAAGATCATTCGCAAAGCTTTGGGAAGCCAGTTACGATTTCTTGCCCGCAACCTGCGTTCAATAAATAGCTTGCTGGACACCTATCAGTCAATTCCCCTTGAACCAAAAGATCACAAATATCTGATGGTTATTCATACACTCTATGAACAGCAAAAGCAGATGTTTGACACTCGAACCCATAGTATTGAGCATCGTATTGTGAGCATCCACCAGCCTCATGTCAGGCCGATAGTTCGGGGTAAAAGTCAGGCTAAAGTTGAGTTTGGGGCCAAGATCCATGTTTCATTGGTGGATGGGATTTCCTTTTTAGATGAGCTAAGCTGGGAAGCTTTCAACGAAGGTAGCCATATGATGGACTATGTAGAACAATACCGAAAGCGGTTTAGATTTTATCCTAAGGAAGTTTTGGCTGACCAGATCTATTGTACCCGGGCTAACAGAGCCGCATTGAAGGAGAAAGGCATCAGGTTATTAGCCAAGCCCCTTGGGCGGCCTTCGGCAGTGTCAATTCACCTAAGTCCGGGAGAAAGAAATCCAATCGAAGGCAAGTTCGGACAAGCCAAAAATGGGTATGGATTAAACCGGATCAGAGCAAGGCTGAAAGGAACAAGCGAAACATGGATCGCAAGCATCATATTGGTGCTCAACCTGGTCAAATTGGCCGGGTTGAGTATCCTTTTGCTGCCGTCAGAACTGGCAAAGCGTTTTTCAGTAAATGCAACCTGCCTCCTGTTGTTATTTCTTGATCCAGGGTTATGGACGCAGTTCATCTTGTTTACCTTTAGAGATCAGAATAATCTTGTCAAGATAACCATTCAGGCTGCTTAGAAAGATTAGAAAGATTAAATACGTTCTGAGTTTTTCAGTAGGCCCTAATTATTAGCGCTAAAATATCCAGTTAGATGAAAATTCGAAATCTCATTTTCCTATGCTGCCGTGAAAAAGCATTTACCCCAAAACAGGCTTTTTGTCTTGTTTCGGGGTAAATTATAATTCTTTTATAGCCCTTTAGAGCAAAGAAACAACTAGCAGTTCAATGACTGCAAGTTAAAAATATGTGTATCATCAACAATCACTTTTATCTGGTTACTAACATATTGAATTGCTTATTTCTGACTAATATTACTCTTATGTTCCCTGAATGATCTTTCAAGTACTCAACACTATCATAGCGTTTCGACTTTTGGCATAATTGAATTATAAATTCGCCTTGCCCCACTCCTACTTCAAAAATCAGCCATCCCTTCTTTTGTAGGAATATTGGCGCATCAACAATTAACCTCTGTATAATTTTTGTACCAAACATTCCACCATCAAAAGCCAGTACAGGTTCATTTTCAGAAATCTCCGGGTTCATATTTTTTACTTTTGCACCTGATATATAGGGGGGATTACACACTATAATATCTGTATTTTCATGAAATTGATTATGATCAACAGATGAGAATAAATCCCCTTGTCCAGCGCATACGCGTTGGTGAAGTTTTAAATAAGATATATTTTCAATGGTAAGATCAACAGCTTCATTTGAAATATCAGTTGAATAAACCTTAGCATTTAGATTATGAAACGCAATAGAAAGTCCCAAATTTCCTCCGCCACAACAAACATCAATAATATTAATTCTTTGTTTTAGTTTGGCTAATTCGATAGATAGCTTTAAAGCCCTCCAACCAAGAATTTCTGTTTCTTTACGTGGTATTAAAGCTCGCTTATCGCAAATGAAATCAATTCCCATAAATCTTTGCCTCCCTGTCAGGTGAGCCAACGGTGTATTATTAAGTCTTTTTTCAATTAACTGATTTAAAATATCTTTTTGATAATCAGATAGTTCAGGAAGGTCAATTGAATCTGTAGCTTCGCATGATATTGGCGTTCCAAATGCAGTAAACCACAAAGATTTAATGGTTGAATCTAATGTTTCTTCGGGTTTGTCATCTAAGAAGCTAATTTTGTTATGTAATCTTTGCTTCAAACTATCAAAATGTTCATTTTGATGCATATTAATTTGTATTTAGATAAAAAATCAACTCATTCTTTTTGGTTTGAGTACAATCAATTGCAGAATTAAAAATCAAACACATTAAATTCATATTATAGAAGGAACGGTCAATTTGTTGACTTCCTAAAATCAGATCATACAAAGGCATTTTGATTTATACTTTTATTTTTGATTTAATCATTAATATCAATCATTTGGATAAAAGCACTTTAATAAATATACCGGATGATTCCTTTGCGTTAGGAGGTCCGGTAAAATTAGATCAATTTTGAAAAATTGAAGGTTGCTGTATAGATATATTACTAATTCTCTCTCTACTAATAAAAATCCTTTTATAGAATAGGTGAATATAATTGAATTATCTTAAACTATTATTATTTGTCTATTGTAGAGATTGCTTCTCAATATGTTTTTTCAACGCTGACCCAAGATGAAATAGCTCTTCGAAATATCTTTTACTTTGTAGAGACATAAATCCAAGACTTAAAAACTGGATTGCAGCTAGGAATGTAACTCCGCCTACCAGAAAAGACTGAGGATTCTTCTGAAATTGTAAGGCGAGACTAGCTGAAAATGCATTCTCACTGAGAGTTTTTTGTAAAACTATATCATTCATACCAGATAATGTATCAGCAAAAAGCCATATAAGCTGATACAAAGAAAGGCACATGAGTACAGCCCCAATTCCTACAAAGAAAATATATGGCCGAAAAATGAAACCAGACATTAAACCTGAAAAAAAGCCTCTAAGCACTCTTATACTCGAAGTCCTTTTTCCAGCAAATTTATTTTGTTCTGTCCAGTCGAGATGGGCAGGTATTTCGGTGATTTTTGCCCTGAGAATCATGGCTTTATACATAATTTCAGGATTAATTTCGTAATCTTTGGTTTTGAGATTTACATATTTTATAAACTCCCTTCGGTAAGCCCTGACCATTCCGGTAAATGTATAATATTTATCCTGGGCGGCAAGACTCATAAACCTATTAACCCATAAGCTCATAATTCTTCTTGAAAATGGCACTTCCGAGACCTTTCCTCCTTTCATATAAGGCGAAGCAACAACAATGTCACTTGAAGTTTCTAACATTTTGTCAACTAACCGTTCAATATGATCAACAGAATAACTTAAATCAATATCCAATACTACAATAATTTCTCCTCTAGCATTACAAAATCCCGTTTGCAGTGCATTACCTAGATTTAAATTTGTAGGATGATGAATTACACGAATATTACTATTTAGCTTTTCAAAACCATCTGCAATTTCTCCTGTCCTGTCTTTACTCCCATCATTTACTATTACAATTTCCCAATCATATTTATCATTTTTACTGTTTAAGTATGATGTAACAACATTTAGGTTCGTCTCCAGGATTGCTTCTTCATTATAAGCAGGTAATAGAATAGTAATAAAAGTCTTTTCTGTGTTCATTTCTATAAATTTTAAATTTTAATCATGTATAAATCTGGTGAAAGTTAATGCTCTGATTCTCACTATACAGGTTGAAGATTATTTATTGCATTTTTGACATTGGTAATAAATCAAAGTGTTTTTGAAATGTCTTAATTACATATTTGAAAACTTGAATTTTATGTTGACTATCCAGATTCATACCGGGAAAAAAAGCTAATGCCTGAATTTTGTCACCTCCAATCAGATCAAGGGGATGCAAAAGATAACTCGGTTTAGTGTTGGTTACTTTACATAATAAGATTGCAACAGAAAGATAAAACTTCATTAAAAAAGGAGAGATGCCACTCAAGTAAACTAGGTAGCTCAAATGAAAAGGAATCCTGAGGATCGGAATGGTCGATACTGGAATTTCCAACAATTTTTGACCATTAGACAAATTATGGTAATAGGGCTTATTAGGACGAAGCCCGTCACTGAATTTCCCAAATAATTCTTTTCTTGCTTTCTTCTCTTCTTTTGGCAGGTCTGATTTCCAGAAATAGTATGCTCTTGCCAAAGGCCCTAGCCAGGTGGGTAAAGTTGAGGCGTCATATAGATAACCCCTCTTTTTTAATACCTCGAGTAAATCTATACTCCAGCTAAATCCAGGGCCACGAAAACCATTTGGTCTTAACCCTGTGGCTTTGTAAATGGCTTCTTCTGCTTCTGCAATTTCTTTTTCAATCTTTTCATAGGAATATGTTTGTAACCATGATTCATGATAATAACTATGGTTCCCAACTTCATGCCCACGTTCGGTAATCATTTTCAGATACCTCCTGTTTTCTTCAGATTCAGTATCTTTCCCAACGATGAAAAATGTGATTTTCAAATTAAGTTCATCTAAAACATCCAAGATATGAGGCACAAATATATTGAAATAGGAAGGGTATTTATCCCAACCTTCGTCCCCATGAATTTTCATGTATGACCATTGATTATCAAGGTCAAGTGAAATGCTTGCCAGTCGCTTATTTAGTTTTGTTGAGATCATTTAATATGATTTTTAATTTTGTCTCGGCAACCTGTATGGTTTCATTTACATTATTTGTTCCATTAAGAATCTGAGCCGAATTGACGATAAAAAAATTATTGATTGAGGTTTGAATTCCAGGCAAGCTGTTTGAATATCCGATTGTAGGAAGTGCAAATACAATTCTGGCCTTTGCAACACCAAAATAAAGAACATCAGATTCAGACAGTTGCGGATACATATTCAGTAAGGTTCCAAGGAATATTTTACGGATTTCATCATCACTGCTTTCGAAAAGATTATCCTCAGGATTGACATATTTTGGCAAATACACTAAATTTCTGCCTTTTAGTTCTTTATCCTTATTTATAAGGGCAGTCATTTCAATAATACCGGTAAAAGGAGTTCCTGTATCCGTAATGTTAGTAACATAATAAGGTGATATTGCTTTACTAAGCAGCACTGAAGGACAAATGACACCAAGATATTTGACACTACGGTGTTTTTCCTTTTCCAATTCCGGTAGTGTATCGGCTATATTTACCGATTGTCCTGGTGAAAGCGTTGATACTACATGATCAAATTCGTATTGTTCAGTACCTGCAGTCTGAAGGCTAATACTTCCATCTTTCAAAGGTTTGATCTGGCTAACACTAGAATTTAATTTAAAATCCACTCCCATTTCAATAAGATGACGGGCAAATTTATCATTGATAACATTATATCCTCCATTTACATATCCAAACATTTCCTTCTTAAGCCCGCTTTTTCTGGCTGCATACATTCGTTGAATTGTAGACCAGATGAAAGCGGCAGAAGTGTTTTTATAATTATCACCAAGTTTTGCTTTAAGCAAAGGAAGCCATATTTTATCAAAGACTTGTTTCCCAGACCATCGAGTTAACCAGTCAGAAACATGAACTTTCTCAAGTTTTTGCCAGTTTTTAATCTTTGATGCAACAAAGATTGTTAATCCTAATCGGAATTTGTCTACCAAATTTATGGGTGGGAATTTGAAGAACTCGAAGATATTTGACATCGAATACAATTTACCACCGGAATAAAAGCCTGTTTTAGTTTCAACCCAATTTATATCATTTTCCAGTCCTATTTCTTGAATAATTTTCCTTGTATTTAGGTCCGACATCAAGATCACATGATAAAACCTATCCCAAACTATACCATCAATTTCCCAGGAACTGGTTAGTCCACCAGCCTTTGAAGATGCTTCAAAAATAGTTACATTATAACCAGCATTTTTAAGTCTTAAGGCAAGTGTCATTCCAAGAATTCCTCCTCCAATGATTCCCCAGGATTGTTTATCTGTCATATATTAGCTATTATAAATATGTCTCAAATTTTTCATGAAAAAGTCTAAAATGAATTAAGAATTCATGGTCTATTTTTGTCTGGCTAATTCAGCAAGCTTTACCGTGAATCCTTTGTAAGAAGGAATATCCTTTACATACAATGCATCAGCAATCTCACAACCAGTTGAACAAGTGCGCGCCAGCCTTTGTACCTCACTGAATTTCACTTTATTAAAATCATCGAAAGCATAGTTTGCGTTATAGAAATCGATAAGACTAGATAATTCAAGAGCTAATCCATTTTCCATAGCCTGAAAGCTTTGTAATACAAAATTGGTAAATATTTCAGTTGGTTCACTCTTTCCCCTTCCTATGCCAGTGTATGGAATGCCTTTTGAAATAAAATATGATGAGTTGTAAATATTACATGCATCAACAACTCCTTTAAGTGATTTATTGGTGGATGTAATCTCATCAATTTTATCCATATATTCTTTGTGGGAATTACACATGATGATATAATCGGCATCAATGATGGCATCTTCCAGGCTACGGGTATAATGAGTCTGTTGGTTATATTTTTCCAGATTCTGATCATCCTCTTTAACATATGGATCATGCATAATATATGAAATTTCTTGGTCTCTAAGGTAATTAGCCAATGTCAAAGTAGGAGAATTCCTCGTGTCCTCTGAATTGAATCGGTATGCAACTCCAAGCAAAGCTATTCGTTTATCCTTCATACTTCCAAACTGCTTTTCAGCTTGTTTGAAGGTAAAAGCCGGAGAATCATCATTGATAAGCCTAGACCCAAGTATCAAACTGTTGGTTGTATCTATGCCAGTCTCAATATTTCTCCACCAAAGCAGGATACCGTCTTTTGGCAGGCAATGGCCTCCAACACCCAACATCGGGATAAGTATCCCTCCACTTGGTACAGCGTTTGGATTTGAAGTGGCTGTATCAGACTGCGAAAGCAAAGCATTAACCTTATCCCGAACATTGTAAAAATCAATATTATTTTCATCGCAATACCTGACAATCTCAGTTGAAAAAGCGATCCTGACATCACGATAAGCATTTTCAAGAGTCTTGACAATTTCGGCAGTCAAACTATTTGTCTGGAAAACTTCACCCTGTGTAACTATATGGTTGTACAATTTTGCAATAAGCTTGGGAGTTTCAGGATGTAACCCACCTGCAAGTTTATCAGATTTACGGATACGTTCCACTAATCGGCCTGGCATAACCCTATTTGGACTATTCCCAAGAAGAATATCTTTTCCTTCCTGTAAACCAAATTTCTGGAAATGTTTCCTGATTAGAGTATCCATGGTAGTTGGAGCAAGTGTTGACTCAAATATAACTAATGGAATTTTATCAGCCGGTTTTTTACTTAAAGCCTCTCCAAGTTTCTCAAGTGCTCCGAAGAGAGGACCATAGTCAGGTTCAAAGCCTTTCTTGTCTGTTTGCACAGAAACTAATATAACATCAGCATCGGAAAGGTTCGAAAAATCAGAAGTTGCCGACAATAGTCCTGCATTTACCGCTTCTCTGGTTATATCATCTAACTCAGGTTCAATACCTCCTATGACGGATTTCCCATTGTTTATAGAATCCACTTTCCACCCAGAGTTTCTGGAATCTCTTTGAACTACAATGACTTTTGCAGGTTTATCTGATCCGATTTTGATCTTTGCATTAGCAAGCATGCTTGCCATTGGCATTCCTACGATACCAGGTCCTATAACGCCTATTTTTTCAATTTTCCATGTTTCAGCCTTGATAGGCATAATTTGATTTTCCATAATTTCTATTTGTCTATAAATTGATTAAACCATAATTCAAGGGATAGTATACCCCATAATCCTCTACCGAAAGGTTGCTCTGAACTGATCAATTTTTCGATATATTTTGTATTAACAATGTTTCTTTCCTTTGCTTTCTGAGATAACAAAGTATCCAGGATAAAATCTTTTGCTTTATTTTTTGACCATATGTGCAAAGGAACAGGAAACCCCATTTTGTCCTTTCTATTCATTATCGGTTCAGGCATGAAGTCTTTAATACTCCTTTTTAAAAGGTATTTCATTTCTCCACCTTTGAATTTCATTCCAGCTGGCATATGAGATATGAGATCAACTATACGCCTATCAAGCAATGGTACCCTTGATTCTATTGAAACAGCCATACTTACACGATCTTCAACCTGTAATAAACCAGGAAGGCTTCCAAACATATCAAAATGAGTCATTTTATTGAAATAGCTCGAAGTGTCTGAATGATTAAAATATCCTGAAAACTTATTAAATATTGATTCATCGTTCCTTTGATTGATAAAATCCTGATGGAAATACCCAGCTGTTGAACCCATCCTGTTGATAAGGTTGTAATACCTCCTATCCATAGGTTCAAACGCTCCATCATTCCAGAATGATTTCATCATAGGGATGTATTGTCTTAATGAAGGAAGGTTAGGTAAAATAGACTTCAAAGAAACAATATGCTCCCCTTCTTCGTTCGATTCAAACATTGCTCCTTTGATAGCTTGTTCCAAATAGGCGACCAAATACCTGGCATATCCACCAAAAATTTCATCTCCACCTTGACCTCCAAGAATAACTTTTACATGTTGCGAAGCAAATTTTGAAACAATATATTGCGGAAATAATCCTGGACCTGCGACAGGCTCATCAAGATGATATATTAGCGTTGGCAACAAATCAATAAATTCCTGCTCTGTTGGGAAAATTTCATATAATTCAGCATTGGCTGCTTTTGCAGCGATACGGGCATATTCCAATTCATTGAATTCCGGGCCCTCCTTAAATCCTCCGCTGAAAGATTTAATTGGTGTATCCAAAAATTTGCTGGCTAACATGGTGACTAGGGAAGAATCTAGGCCACCGCTCAAATATGTTCCTATTGGTACATCACTTCTTAATTGTTGAGAGATCGTTTCATCAAGAATCTTTTGTAATTCATAAATAAAATACTCAAGTGTATGGAATCTATCTAGTTTGAAATCAGGCTCCCAATATTTTTTTTCTCGTATATCCCATGATATAAGGTCAATTGTCAAATGATGCCCAGGGTTTACTTTGTTTATTCCGCTGAACATGGTTCCTTTTCCCATCACGAACTGGAAAGTCAGGTATTCATAAAGATTTTCAACATCATAGGCTGATTTGACCTCTGGATGAACTAATAAAGTCTTTATCTCACTTCCGAATAATATTTTTCTTTCGTCTTGGTACCAATAAAGGGGCTTTATCCCAAAGTGATCCCTGGCAATAAACAGGCAATTATTTCTTCGATCATAAATTATGAAGGCAAACATTCCATTTAGTTCATTAACAAATCCTTCACCATATTCATGATACAGATGAAGTATTACTTCAGTATCAGACGTTGTTATAAACTTATGCCCTTTGGAGATTAATTGATTTCGCAACTCAACATAATTATATATCTCCCCGTTAAATACTATGGTATAATTTAGAAATGTCATTGGTTGCTGCCCGGTCGATAGGTCAATAATCGAAAGCCGCTTATGGAAAAATCCTATAGGACCTTCCAATAAAACTCCTTCTTCATCAGGGCCTCTGTGATGAATAGTTGTTGCCATTTTAGTCAGGATACTTCTTTCAGCATCAAGTCCATCTTTGTTAATTATTCCGACGAAGCCACACATAATTAGGATAGTAAGTTAACATTTAACACAGATAAAATTTTCAAGATTGGATGTTATTTCTCCAACTATATTTTATACAATTAGGAAGACAAAGAAATGTATCCAAATGGCATTAATCTCCCTAGATATTTCCAACCAGAATAGCATCAAGACTTCAGTTTTTTTGAGATATTTTTCTTATAAAATTGAAAAAAGCTAATATTTTCAATTAATAAGATTAAAAAACTTCTCTTTTAAAATAGAGAATATAAACTTCGAATTTCCATTCAAGTAACGTCGCCATAACCGGCTCGGTTCTTTAATAAGTCTATAGAACCATTCTAATCCTATTTTTATCATCCACTTTGGAGCACGGTTAATTGTACCTGCATAGAAATCAAATACTGCCCCAATACAACAAATATGCCCTACTTCTAATCCTTTCAAATGTTGGAAAGCCCATTTTTCCTGTTTAGGTGCGGTCATACCTATAAAAAGCACATCAGGGTGGTGATTATTAATCAGTGATATAATTTTAGTATTTTCCTGCTTTGTGAATACCTCTTTATATGGTGGTGAGTAGAAATTAACATCGACGTTAGGAAACTCAATTTTTGCCCTATCATATATTAATTGTAGATTCTTTTCACTACTTCCAAGGAAGAAACATTTCCCACCTTTGTCATTTATTCTTTTCATTTCATAATAAAAGAGATCGGCTCCTGCAATTTTCTTAAGTTTTTCTCCTGTTAAGAATCTTTTGGCAAATACAATACTTATACCATCAGGCAAAAGAACATCAGATTTGTTAAGTGCTTCTGCAAATAAAATATCCGTAAGTGTTATATTGTATGAATGAGCATTAATAGTACTAATAAACAATTTTCCATGTGGAAGATCATATAAGGATTTGAAATAAATATTTGACTTTGAAATGGAAAAATTCATGCTCTAAAATAATTTGCTACTGAAATTTATTTTGTCGGTATTCAGAGACTAACTGATAGAATTTAGGCCAAAAACAAAGAATACTGGCCAATAATGGGTCTTACAAGTATATTGGGGACAAAGGCAACTTTTGAAAAATGCTTTTAACTGAGGTCTATATTTGATTATTAGTAAGTATAATATCCTAGACATTTTTAACTTTATGTAAAAACATAAATTACTATCTAAACATTCTGAATACCTCGGAGATCTAGTTAATTATTATTGAGTTAAACTAAATTAATCTTTCAATTTATAGATCAATCATTTAATTCAATTAAAACTACTTTAAACTAAAACTGAACGGGTAAAGAAGAATCAACTCATTTACTGTTTTAAAAATTCAACAATTTGATTTTTTGTGAAATATTGATTTTTTTCAAGTTGATGTTAGATCAGAGCTAAAGAAATTAAAAAAAATCCCTAAAAGACCTTTTCAATAACTTTTGAAATTAGAAATTTAATTGAAATCGTCCGATACTTTAATATCATAGAGGGATTTATGAATATTCTTGAATTTCCGTTTTCTTTCATTTTCTTATAAATTGACACATGTTCACTTTTTGATTCTACTTTATCATCCTCATTCTTAAGAGCTGAATAACGCAAGCCTTTAAGTGAAGACCATAAAAATATTGCTATCCCACCATATGCTGAATCAACGGGGAATAAAGGCATCCCCGGCCTGAGGAATGAAAACCGAAACTGATTCATATAGATTGAATCTTCAGTTTGCACAGAATTTATTTTTCCAAATTCAATTAAAGCATAGGAGTCGTGGTATTGTTGTCTGAAATTTGATGATAGAGATTTCCCATTAGCCGAGATACAATCCCATTGGTCAGTCAGCCCAAAGGAATGAACAATTCCCTCAATGTCAAAATTTGATATGTCTAAGTCAATTATAATGACATAATCTCTGTTCGAATTTTCCTTATTCAAGAAATCAATGTACTGGTTTCTATAACGAGCCATTTTTTCAATCCTGGAAATCGAGAAATAACGATTTCCCGTAGACTTATTTTTTGCTGGAATTGTCACTCCTCCATACGTTTCACTAAAAATATTTACATTATTTGAATGAGTTTGCCAGTCTAAATGTATTTCTCTTGTATTATCTTTACTATCATTTTCAAATATAATAACTTCTGATTCGCGAAAAAACGATCGTAAAAGCTCAATTCTGGACCTATTCCTTTTTAAGTTAGTCTGACAATCTCTGACAATTGAACATATGGAAACACTTGATTTCTTCATTGTATCTGCACCACGCTGGTATTCTCGAGTCTTTTTTAGTCTTGAAGTATGCATTGTATTCAAATTAAGTCGAAAAAAGAAATTAGTATCATCATAAACTCAATATTTCATTAAGTTTTTCTGCAGATTTTGATGCGGAAAAGTTAAAATCAACATTTTCAAAATGATTTTTTTCCTTATGGATAGCGAGAACTAATTCAGCATATACTTGAGGGTCTCTTGAGTCATTCGTATAACAGGTTTCGTTATCCTCAATAAATTCTTTTATTCCTCCAACATTTGTTGAGACCACAGGAGTACAACATGACAAGCTTTCCAATATTACCATAGGAATACCTTCAGTGTAAGAAGCAATCATAAGAACAGAAGATTGATTATATATCCTTCTCAGTTCTGATTGTTCAAATACAGGCCCGGTAAAATACATGAGATTCTCAGCTTCTTTAGAAGTGATGTAGTTTTTAATGTTAGATTCATATGTCCCACCTCCCACAAATACACCTTTCCAATCTGCTTCTCTTCGATTCAATTCAATTACTGTATCTACAAAAAGTTCCAATCCTTTTACTTCTTCTATTCTTCCTACAAAAAGCAGGATATTCTGATGAATTTTGTTCAAAATTTCGCTTTTCGATGTATCCTTGAAAAAGATATTAGTATCAACGAAATTTGGTAATATTAATGTTTTCCCTTCACAATGAAGTTTTTTTGTGAGATTGTAGCACTGACGGTCTATGGCAATAATTTTTGTAGCTTTTTTGATATTTTTAGTTCGGGCAAATTCCCAAAGATTCTGAAATAATTTATTTCTGTGAAATTTATTTTTCGCAATTGATAACGCATTAGATGATCCATGCATATGGTAGACAATAGGACGCCCAGGCTTTACCCAATATGACATCTCCTCTGCATGTGAGTAAACCGATCCAATTTGATATTGATCAAGTATTGTATTTATTTCACGGCTATACCAAAATGCCAATAATCGAGTCGGAATAATTGTATTTGAAGGTGTATAAATAATAGGAAGATAATTGATATTATTTTCCAATCTTTTTAAAACATTTAGTTTTTTTTTATCAGAAGTAATTCCTAATAAATAAATGCTGTCAGCAGCAAGATATGGAAGTATACTTTTTATCACACCTGAAGAACCACCCATACTGAGTGACTGTTTATTACTCCAGTTTTCAAAATCGATTAAGCCTAGAATTGCTATACTTTTCATAAGTTACCTTAATAAATGTAAAATAACATTTATCATAGAACAATTAAATAATACATTGTCATAGAATTATGACAAGGCAGAATAAACGGAAACATATTTGGCAACCATTGATTCAATTGAAAATACGTCTTCAATCCTTCTCCTACCTGATTTTCCCATTTCCTGACGTTTTGTCCTATCATTTAATAGTATTTCAACTTTATCGGCTAGGTCCTTAGGATCTGATTGTTTCACCAAGAAACCTGTTTGCTCATCTACTACAATTTCATTTGTACCGCCACCAGATGTGGCTATCACTGGTTTTGAGAGAGACATATATTCAAGGATTGAATTGGATATCCCTTCAGTAAAAGTTGCCAGTACACAAACATCCATTATGTTAACATAAGATTCTACGTTTGATTTTTTACCCAAGAGTCTGAAATTCTCTTGATGTTTTTCTCCCAATAAAAATCTTGAAACATCAGAATCTGTATTATTACCAATTGCAATAAATGTTACATCAATTCTTCTGCTAAGAACCAATTTAGCAGCAGCATAAAATGTGCTGTAATCTTTATTAACACTGAATGAAGCCACCATTCCGATTACATATTCGGTATTAATCCCGAGCTCACTTCTTAGATTTTCAGAACTTGATAAATTGTTGAGTCTATTAAAATTAAAACCGTTATATATTACGGCACTTTTACTTCTAGGTGATTTATAAGCTTGTATACCAGCATCAGAGTTACCAATAATCAACGTTGAAAATGGGAAAGTTAATTTAGCTCTTAGCCAAGTTTTATTAAAGATGGTCTGGTTAGTTGGTGAGTCGATCACCATTCCATTAATGAGCTTTATTTCTAACAATTTGCAAACTGGAACGCTATAAATAGCGGTCATACTATCCCAACAATGTACAAAATCTGGTTTAAAACTCTTACTGATAGCAAAAAGTTTATGGAACACTGATAAATCTTTCTTTGTCTTACGAATTATGGTATGTATTTTAATTCCCAGATTTCGAATTTCCTTATAATGAATATCAGAACTCATGACAATAATCTCGAAATCAATATTTGGAATTAATTTTAGAGCTTTCATAAGTTCTACCATTCTTCGCTCCTTCCCTCCGGCGCCCAATGTATCAATAAAAAAAAGTATTCTCATCTTTCCATAATTTCGAATGCACTAACTTCGGTATCTGTATCCGTTTCAGTTTCTTTCAATTCTGCAATATTTATGATTAACAAAATCAATACTAACAAATTAGTTGAATAAATCCATGACAATTGCATAAATGAAACAACAATAACAATAAAAAGAGTAATTATCAAAGGTTTAAAAACAGAGTGGTTCTTCAGAATTTTAATAAATGAGGAAATTAGCCAAAGTAGTAAAGGGATTAAGCCAATAATTCCAACTTCGAATTGAGCTTTAATAAAGACATTGTGAGCATTAAATCTCATGAATGATTTTTCGATTGTATCAGCAAAAGAGTTCATTCCGTAACCACTAACAATCTTTTGAGGTATCAGTAGAAAGGCATGTTCCCATATTTCCTTACGACCTGACATTTCTCCAGTAGAAAGATCTTCACCTGTATTGAAAATTCTATTCATATTTTCAGCCGGAAGAACCATTTGTAAGACAAAGAAACCTCCTGCCAGGGCTACAACAATAAGTAATGAAGAAAATTTCAGTTTTAAAAAGTCAAACAAATAGAGCGCCATTAATGAGCAAATTATTATCGCAATAAATCCTGTTCTGGATCCGGTATAAAAAACTGCAGCGATCTGAGGAATTGCAGCAAGGAGAATTAATAAATTTTTACTCCTATAATAATAAAACAAAGTCAAACAATACCCAATTGCAAGCAGAATTGCAGATTCATTACTATCAATGCCTGTAATATATGATCTTTTTATACCATAGTAAAACTCTGCATTAAAATAATAGTTATAAATAACCTGTAAGCTCCCCAGTATAGTACCGATGAGGTATATTTTCAGTAAAGTTGATAGTTCTTTTTCGCCAATTTCCAAAAAACAAAGTGGTATAATCACTATAATAATTTTAATAATCAAATAGAGGTGTTCTTTGGGATCATTTGCTTGCGACCAAAAAAATGATGCACCTGAAATGAACATAAAGACGAAAAGCCAGGTAGCTTTATTATCCTTTATCAGGTTAAATATCTTCTCATTAAGAAACAA
>CAIWMA010000099.1 GCA_903913645.1 uncultured Bacteroidales bacterium
GGTTGAGCGGCGCTGACCAGCCATTTCCAACTTTATGTGAAAAATACAAATCGCAAGTGCCATAAGAATCCTGGCGGCTGCAACAAGTAATAATTATTGTCGTCCCATCAGGTGAAACACAAAGTGCGCCGTCATTGCCCGGTGTATTTATTGGTTCTCCTATTTCAACAGCAGGGCTCCAGTTTAAAATGCCTTTTGAGGAACGTGCAGATACAGATCTATAAAAACTTTCATCGCTTCCTGCTCCAGCTGCTTTGCGGGTAAAATAAAGTACACTTTCATCGAGACTTAATGCATTAACGTACTCGTAACCAGATGAATTTACATTTGGTCCAATATTTAACGGGTTAAAAGGAATCGGATTTTTCATCATCTCAACTCTGAAGTCACATAGCAATAAATTATCAGCAATTCGCTTAAGTTCAGCCTGTTTTTTGGGTTTAAATGAGAGGTATTTTAAATAGTTTTCTTTGGCAAAATCATATTTTTCCATTTCGAAATACAGGTTTGCCATGCTGAAATATGCCTGCGGAAAACTGACTGAATCAATTCCAACCGCTTTTTTGTAGTTGGCGACTGCATTTTGATATTCCTGCATGTCATAAAATATTTCAGCTTTGAGCAACCAGGCTTTTGTATACACTGGTTCTTCGCGTAACAAATCATCGAGTTGCCGCCCGGAATTTACAAAATCGCGATCGTAATACATCTTGAGGGCCTTGTCGAATTGTTTGTCGGCCCGGGTTTTGGCAAGTTGTTGAGCGGATACAGGAATATTCAGTATTAAGAACATTGCCAAAGCAAATAAAAACCCGGGGAATTTCATAATTCAGTTGTGTTGAAATGCAAATGTATTCCTGTTTGAGTAATTTTAACAGAACAATCGCTTAGAATCAACGTAAAATCTTAACAGAAATTATACCAACATAATGGTATGTGATAGAAATTACACAACTGAAACTGCATTTAGGAAAGAGGAAGGAAATATAAATGTTTAAGGGATATGCATAAACTTATGTGCCTGCAGCGAAATATGCCAGCGGGGATTTTTCATCACATAGTCTATAATATCAGGTAATACAACCTGCATGCGGCTCCATTCGGGCTGTAGACATAGATAACAATCAGGGCCAACAAGTTTTGCATTTTCTTCGGCCCATTCAAAATCGGTATCATCGAAAACAATGACTTTCAGTTCACTTGCTTTACTGAAAATCTCAGGTTTTGGAGGACTTTTTCTTTTTGGTGAAAGACATATCCAATCAAAAGAACCACTGAAAGGATGTGATCCCGATGTCTCCAAATGAACCTGCAGACCTTGCTTTTTCAGTTTGTCACACAGGTAATCAAGTTTATACATTAATGGTTCGCCACCGGTCACAACTACAGTTGCTGCGGGATTACCAATCACACGATTAACAATTTCATCTGTATCTGTGAGTGGATGAAGTTTCGGATTCCACGATTCTTTAACATCGCACCAGTAACAACCTACATCGCAACCTCCCACCCGCAAAAAATATGCTGCTTTGCCTGTATGAAAGCCTTCACCCTGTATGGTGTAGAAATCCTCCATAAGTGGAAGCAATTTGCCTTGTTGCGTTGGATCTGTCTTCACGGGGTTGAGTTAATGGTTATTGGTGAAAAGTAAATAGGTGAAAAGGAAAATGGTTGAAAAGGAAAATGAGATAATCTGTTTTCGATTAACTATTAACGATTAACTTATCACAAAAGTTTAAACTTCCTTACTAAATGCTTTAAAAGTATTCATAAGAAGTGATACGATTGTCATTGGCCCGACACCGCCAGGAACCGGTGTAATGAAGGAACATTTCGGGGCAACTTCTTCAAATTTAACATCTCCGATGATATGATATCCTTTTTCGCTGGAATCTTTCACACGGTGAATACCAACATCTATAACCACGGCTCCTTCCTTCACCATATCGGCTGTCACAAAATGAGGCTGACCCATAGCAGCAATCAGAATATCAGCGGTTTTAGCAATTTCTTTAAGGTTTTTTGTGCCTGTATGGCAAACAGTTACTGTGCAATTTCCTGGATTTGCTTTTCGCGAAAGCATTACGCTTATTGGTGAGCCAACAATGTTGCTCCGACCTAGAACTACGCAGTGTTTTCCGTTGGTTTCGATATGGCTGCGTTCGAGCATTTGCATAATCCCATAAGGAGTTGCCGGCAAGTATGTAGGTTCTCCGAGCATCATCTTACCAAGGCTAACAGGGTGGAATCCGTCCACATCTTTCAGCGGATTGATGCTGCCGATTATTCGCTGAACATTTATATGAGCCGGTAGTGGTAATTGAACAATATATCCGTCAACTTCCTCGTCGTTATTAAGAAAATCAATAATCTGAAGAAGTTTTTTTTCTGTAGTATCTGGTTCGAGCCGGTATATTGTTGAAGTAAATCCTACTTCTTTACAGGCCCTTTCCTTGCTGTTAACATAGGTCTGGCTGGCAGCATCTTCACCTACCAAAACAGCTACCAGGTGAGGAGGACGATCGCCTTTATCAATGATAGCAGCACTTTTAGCTGCGAGTTCCTTTTTAATTTCGGAAGCAATCTGTTTGCCGTCGATGATTTGCATGGGAAAAGGGAAAAAAGTTAATGGTTAATGGTTAATGGAAAATAGTTGATGGTTCATGATTCAAATGCTTCGCGTTCAACACTTCGACTTCGCTCGGTGTTACAGACTCAGAGGTTGTACAATCTCTCCGTCAATTAGTTTCTCAGTCCCTTAGTCTCTCAGTCTCTCAGTCTCTCAGTCTCTCAGTCTCCCTTTCCCCTATTCGCCCCTCGCCTTTCACTCAATCAACACAAATCACTACAATGCTCTATCTTCTCTTCGTGTTCTTCATCTGCTGTGCCATTTTCTGAGCACCACCGGTGGTAAGCATCTTCATCATTTTACGGGTGTCGTCAAATTGCTTTATCAGCCGGTTAACTTCCTGTATATCGTTACCGCTGCCCTGAGCAATACGCTTACGACGGCTACCATTCAGCACAGAAGGATTTTCTCTTTCAAGTGGCGTCATCGATTGAATAATAGCTTCGATACCTTTGAACGCATTTTCGTCAATATCAATATCCTTGATGGCTTTTCCCATGCCAGGGATCATACTCATCAAATCTTTAACATTACCCATTTTCTTGATCTGCCTGATCTGGTCGATGAAGTCATTAAAGTTAAACTGATCTTTGGCAAGTTTCTTCTGAAGTTTGCGGGCTGCTTCTTCGTCGTATTGTTCCTGCGCACGTTCAACCAGCGAGACAATATCACCCATTCCGAGAATACGGTCGGCCATACGTTCGGGATAGAACATATCGATAGCATCCATCTTTTCACCAATACCAACAAACTTTATGGGTTTATTAACTACCGACCGGATTGTGAGGGCAGCGCCACCACGTGTATCACCATCCAGTTTAGTAAGGATAACTCCGTCGAAGTCAAGCTTATCATTAAAGGTCTTAGCTGTATTTACCGCATCTTGACCCGTCATTGAATCGACAACGAAAAGAGTTTCATGTGGATTTAATGCTTTTTTAAGTGATGAAATTTCATTCATCATCACTTCGTCTATCGCAAGCCGGCCCGCGGTATCGATGATCAGCACGTTGAACCCGCGGTCTTTGGCGTGGTTAAGCGCGTTGCGGGCAATTTTTACTGCGTCCTTGTTTTCGGGTTCTGCATATACTTCTACTCCGATTTGCTCTCCCAGTACTTTTAACTGGTCGATAGCAGCCGGACGATAGATATCACATGCAACAAGTAATGGATTTTTACCTTTTTTGGTATGCAGGTAATTTGCCAGTTTAGCCGAGAATGTGGTTTTACCACTTCCTTGTAAACCTGACATTAAAATAATTGCAGGGCTGCCCTTGAGGTTAATTTCGACCTTTTCGCCGCCCATAAGTTCGGCCAGTTCGTCGTGAACAATTTTAACCATCAACTGGCCCGGCGAAACCGAGGTCAACACATTCTGACCCAAAGCCTTGGTTTTTACAGTATCAGTAAATTCCTTAGCCACTTTATAACTAACGTCGGCATCGAGTAATGCCTTACGAACATCCTTTAGTGTTTCAGCCACGTTGATTTCGGTAATATAACCGTGGCCTTTCAGCAGTTTAAACGCTCTGTCGAGCCTGTCGCTTAGACTTTCAAACATTGTATTCAGGTATTTTTGGAGATTGATAATAAGCTGCCCGTAAGCAGGGCGCAAAGGTAGTAATTTTTAAGTAATCAGAATGCAGACGTTTATAGGAACTGATACAATGAATTAGTTTTAACAGACATCGATTCATAATTTTATATTGATTATATTTGCAGCACAAAATCCTATTTTGCTTCTGTTTATAGTTCACTACTAACGTATTTTTACTTGCAGGAGGAACTTTAACAGCAAGCAATTTATGTTTAAAACGTATTTTTCAGGAACTTTACCTTACGTGATTCTTTTTATTGTGCTTGTAATATTCCAGTAGAACAAACATCAACTAACAATACTAATCCTATGAGAAAAACATTCACACTTTTACTAACCTTAATGGTTGTAACCTTTGCATTTGGCAAATCTGTTACTATGGATCAAGCCAACCAGGTTGCAACAAAATACTTCTCAGCTACCTCAATGAAAGCTGCCCGAAGTATTTCAAACAGTTTCAGCAAATCGTACAACGGAATTACCACCTTCTATGTTTTTAACTACACAGGAGGAGGATTCGTGATTGTTTCAGCCGATGATGCAGTTACTCCAATTCTGGCCAAGTCCGACGAAGGCTTTATTGAAACTGAAGTCACTAATCCTGAATTGAGTTTCTGGTTAGATAATTACAGCAAGGAAATTGCTGATATTGTTGCTACTAAAGCGGTTAATACGGAATCGCTTACACAATGGAATAAAATTCTTAACAATGAAATCATGGCTCCTACGGCTGATGTAGCAGCTTTGGTCACCACAAAATGGGATCAGAAACAGTATTACAATTATTACTGCCCTGCTGTCGCTTCAGGAGGTTCTGCCAGCAAAGCATGGGTTGGATGTGTTGCAACTACTATGGGTCAAATCATGAGATATTATTCTTTCCCTTCCACAGGGGTTGGTGCATATACTTATAGTCATGGTTCTTTAGGAACACAATCAGCCAATTTCGGAGCTACTACCTATGATTATGCAAACATGGCTGTTACAGCTACTTTTTCAAAATATAAACCAACTGCCACATTATTGTATCATGCCGGTGTAGCTGTAAACATGAACTATGGAGGAGCAGGATCAGGGGCTTCGAATGCATCAGTTCCTATTGCCTTGACTAAGTATTTTAATTATGATAATTCGACAATAAAGCTGGCTTATATGGCGGATTATTCTGCAGCTGACTGGAAGGCCCTTCTGATTTCAGAATTAGATGCAAAACGCCCTATGTATTATTCAGGCACTGATGCCGTTACCGACCCTGCAAATCCAGCAGGTCACGCCTGGGTATGCGATGGTTACCAGACTTCGGGTGGAACAACAATGTTCCATATGAACTGGGGCTGGTCAAGCTCCGGGGACGGATTTTATGCTATAGGTGCTTTAAGTACCTCCAACAACAATGGTATCTACAATTCAGGCAATGCTGTGGTTTGTGGCATTAAACCCGGTAATCCAAATTTAATTGTTCGTTTTACCGACCTTGATCAGAACAATGCAGTTCCTAAAGGACCAACTTTTAATATCAACTATTCAATAGTTAAAGGCACACCAACTGCGGTAAAACTCTTTATCGACGGTGTACTTGTTTCTACCACAGCTCAAGCTACTTCTTCATACCCATGGAACACAACCAATGTGAAGCTCGGTGTACATAAAGTTCGTGTTGAAGCTACCGATGGTACTAACAACGTTTACTGGGAGGTGAATATAGGACTCAGCGAATGGGTTCCTGAAGCCAGTGGCTTTGCTACTCCTTCGAGAGGAATTAAATTCATGCAGGCAGTTAATTCTAATGTAGTTTGGGCAACAGCTACTGATGGGAGACCAGGCGGCGTATCAATACAGGAATTTACAAAAACCATCAATGGTGGCACTACATGGACATCAGGTACCATTAATAATTGTGCCGGTCTTGAACCTGCAATGATATACGGAATAAGTAAAGACACGGCGTATGTACCAATGTATGTAATGTCAGGAACCAATCCGCAGGGTATATATGTGACCAGGGATGGCGGCACAACCTGGACACGCCAAGCAACGGCAAGCTTCAGCAATGCCTCCTCATTCCCCAATGTGGTTCATTTCTTTAATAAAAATGATGGTTTTTCGATGGGTGACCCTATTAACGGTGATTTCGAAATTTATACCACAGCAAACGGAGGAAACACATGGACTCTTGTTCCCGGCGCTAACATTGCCGACCCGATCACTGGTGAGTTTGGCGTGGTTGGTTATTATTCTGCAGTGGGTGATAACGCCTGGTTCGGAACCAATTCAGGCCGTGTTTACCGCACCACCGATAAAGGATTGCATTGGGCTGCCAGCGCAACTCCTTTTGCCAATACAACCTATACTGACGTTGAATTCAGGGATGCTTTAAACGGGCTTGCCCAGGATAAAAGTACTACAGGTACATTCGCTGAAACTACTGATGGTGGAGCAACCTGGACTGCTGTTACATCAACAGGAAGTTATGGAACTTTCGATTTTTGCTATGTCCCGGGCACTGCCAACACATGGGTAAGTGTCGATGCCGGAGCATATTACAGTTTCGATGGCGGACACTCATGGGCTGATTTCCCCGGAACTCAAACACAGGCCTACCTCGCTGTTGATTTTGCAAACAACCAAAGCGGTTGGGCAGGAACATATAGCACAAGTGCTACAGTTGAAGGCATGCTGAAATATTCAGGACTTCTTGAAATACTCAGCCCGGTAAGCAATCTAACCGCACAGCCAAGCAGTAATACCGTACAACTTGCCTGGTCAGAGCCGGTAATTGTTCCATTAAGCTATAATATTTACAGGAACGATACTTTGATTGGCACTAGTCCTACTCTGCAATATAATGACTCACCCGTAGCCGCTGGTTCACAGAATTATTGTGTGACTTCAGTTTACGCTCTGGGCGAATCACCAAAAACCTGCGCTACTGCTGAGGTAATTTTAGGCCTTGCGAATACCGATCAGGCAGCATACAGGATTTATCCTAATCCATCCTGCGATATCATCAACATTTCGACTTCTGTTAAATTCACCGAAGTACGTATGATCAGCAGCCTGGGTAAAGTTGTATATAAAAACAACACCAAAGGCACTAACCTGCGCATATTAACTGAAGGCTTGGAACCAGGGATGTATATTCTGCAGATTTATACTGGTACACAGGTGGTATCGAAAAAAGTTTCTATAACCAGATAGGAAACATTCAAATTCTATTTTGATTAAAAAGCCGGATTAATTCCGGCTTTTTAATTTCTGTTGATGCACAATTGAATGAAAACGAGACCTTAAATCATTTGAAATAATAAATAAAAATCACATAGTTGCCGGGCTTTTAGCCTTCCGCAAAACAATCAGAAATATAGCTGCCAGGTGCAAGCTAACTCCGCTAAAAAAGAGCAGCCAGTCGAAGGAACGAGGAATAAACTGTGTGGAAAGATATAGTATATTCTGGTCGCGACTCCTATCTCCTGATGAAAGCGAGTGCCTGTAATCCAATACAAACGTTGCAAAATCTATCATATAAGCAATTAGAACGATCAGCGAGCCGGTTCCCAATAAAATCCATACCATGCCGGAAAGCCTGGTAAAAATGTTTGATTCTTTTGATTTCTTCAGAATAACCGCTGCAACCAGGATCATGGTAAGCGAATTGATTACGGGAGCAATCACGGGTCCGGTCCATATGCTTGGCAGAAGAAATAAGATGTCGGTAGTAAAAAATGACGCAGGCCAACCGATTAACGCTTTCAAAAATACATAATAAGCGATATCCCATACCGAAAACACAACCAGGAACCAGGCGAAACGTTGCAGCCAAAATTCAGCAGCCAAAACACTCACAGCAAGTATCATAATAAGCGTGGCTAATTCACGGTAAAGCTCGGTAACAGCCACAGTTTGAGTCATTGCTTTCAACGGGAAATCAAACCCTTCAGGATAATACAATTCCCTGAGGTACACGACAACAGCAGATTCAAGATAGCCCATTGCAACAGCAAAAAATACAATCCAGAGAGTTTTTGTTAATGGTTTCATAATCCGGTTTTTTCTAATCAGCGACAAAAGTAATCAAGCATTTAGAAAATCGTAAAATAAAACGGGATGCGTTGCATTGTGTTTTGTAATTTTAACCTTTGTAATGCCAATCCAAACATTAAAAAACGGAACTTTTATTAGGAAACGGAACATGAATAAACTGATTTTACTGATACTTACATTCATTTTAAGTGTCTGCGCCATAGCCCAAAAGCAGGATTACATTATTTCACCCCCAGCCGGAACCAAGTATACGCATATTGATAAAAACGGGGAAACCGTTATTCCGAACGGACGTATCATCACACCTGCCGGCAAATGTTTTAACGTTGCGCCTCATCCTTATGGGCTGGCTATCAGCAACGACGGAAATATAGCCGTAACGGCAAATTCCGGAACTTCACCCCTGGCTATTACCATTTTACGAAATCTGAATTCTGGAAACCCTGATATTCAGCAGGTGCCACCCGGATCAGATACCGACAAAGGTGTTCTGGCTTCTGTTTTTATGGGACTGGCGATCTCACCTGACAATAAATTGGTTTACGTAGCCGGAGGGCAGGAAAACAGGGTTTTTATTTTTGACATTGCTACCGGTAAAAAACTAGGTGCTATCGATTGTTGCTTAAAAGATGAAAATGCAGATTTCACTCACGGATATATTGGCGATATGGTTCTTAATGCTGATGGCAGTCGGTTGTATGCTGTGGATCAGATCGGGTTCAGGATGCTGGTGATAGACCCAATTAATAAAAAAGTTTTATATAGTGTTCCGGTTGGACGTTATCCTTTCGGAATTGCTCTTTCGCCCGACCAGAAAACCGTTTATGTAGCCAATGTGGGTATGTATCAATACAGCCTGATCAAGCGCAAAAAGAAAGGTGAATGGAAAAACGGTACAATTGATTTCCCCGCATTTTCTTACAGCTCGAAAGAAGCGGAGGAAGGGTTCTATTCTGATTCGCTGCAAATTCCCGGTCTCGGTCCTGTAAATAGCGACGAATCCTTTTCGGTTTGGGCGGTGAGTCTGAAAAAAAATGCAAAACCAAAAGTAACGGCAAAAATCAAAACCGGGGCCCTGGTCGGACAGATGGTTGAAGACATTCCTGCCGTTGGCGGTTCAAGCCCGAATTCGATTGTTGCAACTAATCGCTACATTTTTATCAGCAATGGCACTAATGATAATATCACGGTATTGGATGCCCATAAAAAGACTATTATTAAACATATTATACTTTGTCCTGACGAAAGAGTTTCAAAACTCCGTGGAATTATTCCATTTGGACTAGATGTTTCGCCTGATGGCAAAAAAGTATATGTAGCCGAATCGGGACTCAATGCTGTTGCGGTTATTGATGTTGAAACATTAACCGTATCAGGTCATATTCCAACCGGCTGGTTTCCGGCTAAAATCAAAGTCTTACCCGGTGGGAAAAAACTTATTGTTGCAAATGCAAAAGGTTTTGGAAGTGGCCCGAATGGTGGACAAAATTTCAAGACAGGGCCCGAAGGCAGCTATATCGGAAGCCTGATGAAAGGAACAGTAGAAATACTGGATATTCCCGGTGCTGCAGAATTGAAGAATTTCACGAATAAAGTTATTGAGAACAACTTCACATTCGATGATGTAACCTCCGCCAAATTCAGCTGGCGGAAAAATAACCCTATCCCAATCTCGCCTGCAATTAAAGGTTCGCCTATCAAACACATCGTTTTCATCTCAAAAGAAAACAGGACTTATGATGAAATCTTCGGGCAGATAAAAGGTGCAGATGGAGATTCAACCCTTGCCCGTTACGGGCAAAATGCAACTTTCACCAACCACGATAAAAGTAAAAAAATAGAAAATTCAACCGTGGCGCCCAATCATCTGAAACTAGTTAAAGAGTTCAGTATCAGCGATAACTTTTATGTTGATTCGGACGTGTCAGCCGACGGGCATCGCTGGCTTGTAAATACGTATCCAAACGAATGGGTCGAAGCCACCACTCCGGCAAGTTACGGAGGAAACCGCGATTATAAGGAAGACTCTAAAGCACCGGGCAACCTGGGATTAAACGGATCGGCCGGAGCAATTTATCCTGAAGATTACAATGAAGCCGGTTCCATGTGGGACCACCTGGCCAGGAATAAAGTTGAGTATTTCAATTTTGGCTTCAGCGTAATGTTTGAACCGGCCGATTACCAGGATACCTATAAATATGGCGGCATAAAGCAGGTCGCGAATTTTCCGCTGCCGGCTTCGTTACACGATCATACTTCAAAGAATTATCCAACTTTTAATATGGCCATCCCTGACCAGTTCAGGGTTGATATTTTCAAAAAAGAATTTGAAGAAAAATGGGGAGCAGGAAAAGATACGCTGCCTCAGTTGATAACAGTTATTCTTCCGAACGATCACGGTGCCGGCGAACGGCCTGAAGCGGGTTTTCCTTTCCGCGAAAGCTATATGGCAGATAACGACCTGGCTGTGGGCCGGATAATCGAATTTCTTTCCCACAC
>CAIWMA010000100.1 GCA_903913645.1 uncultured Bacteroidales bacterium
CCAGCCTCAGAAGGATGTTCCTGCAAGGCAGGGGACTCAATTCGAGTTATGCTATTTTCCAGGATGCTACCGGCCGTGCTTTCGACCGCGTTGTAGCTCTGGGAATCGGAGTTGGTTCAGGTTACCTTTTCGAAACCGATTTCAAAAAAGAAGTTTTCTCTGATCTAACCGGCGAACGTGGTACACTGATGGGAGCCATACAGGGAATTTTTGCCGCACAATACGACGTATTACGCAGCAAAGGACATAGCCCTTCCGAAGCTTTTAACGAAACCGTTGAAGAATTAACACAAAGTCTTATGCCGCTCGTAGCCGAAAATGGTATGGACTGGATGTATGCTAATTGTTCGACTACAGCTCAACGTGGCGCACTCGACTGGTGGAAGAAATTCCGCGATGCAACCAAACCTGTTTTTGAAGAATTATACAACGAAGTTGCCAGTGGAAACGAAGCCCAGCTTTCGATCGACTCGAACAGCAAAGCTGACTACCGCGAAAAACTTGAAGTTGAATTGAAAGAACTCCGTGATTCGGAAATGTGGGTGGCAGGAGCTGCTGTTCGCAAACTGAGGCCGGAGAATAATTAGGTAGGGTTTAGGATTTAGGATTTAGGGGTTGGGATTTAGGGAGTTCAATCGTTCAAAAGTTCAATTGTTCAGGCTTTGGTCTCCCTATCGCCCCTCTCCCAATCTCCCCTCGCCCTTTCACCCCTCGCCTTGTCATATAATAAGTAATGCTTTATTAAAACAAATGAATATGAGCGATAAAGTTTATGTTTTTGATACAACGCTGCGGGATGGCGAACAGGTTCCCGGTTGCCAGCTGAATACACTTGAAAAAATTGAAGTTGCCAAGCAGCTCGAAGCTTTAGGTGTTGATGTTATTGAGGCCGGTTTCCCGATTTCGAGCCCAGGCGATTTTAAATCGGTGATGGAAATCTCGAAAGCGGTGCATGAGCCTATTATCTGTGCACTTACCCGCGCC
This sequence comes from uncultured Bacteroidales bacterium, assembly GCA_903913645.1. Taxonomy (GTDB): domain Bacteria; phylum Bacteroidota; class Bacteroidia; order Bacteroidales; family UBA4417; genus UBA4417. The sequence continues at coordinate 985 of CAIWMA010000100.1, forward strand.
GTAGAAAAAGATATCGAAGTGGCAGCCGAAGCACTTAAATATGCAAGGCGCAAGCGTATTCATACCGGCATTGGAACTTCGTTTTACCATATCACGCATAAATTAAAATCGAACCAGGAAGAGATTATCGAGCGGGCAATAGCTGCCGTGAAATACGCACGTAACTTTGTTGATGATGTCGAATTCTACTGTGAGGATGCCGGTCGTACGGAAAACGAGTACCTGGCACGTGTAGTGGAAGCCGTTATCAAAGCCGGTGCCACTGTTGTAAATATTCCTGATACAACAGGATATTGCCTTCCATATGAGTATGGCGAAAAAATAAAATACCTGGTCGATCATGTGAAGGATGTGGACAGGGCAATTCTTTCCACCCATTGTCATAATGACCTGGGAATGGCGACGGCCAACTCCATTTCAGGAATCTTAAATGGCGCCCGCCAGGTGGAGGTTACCATCAACGGAATTGGCGAACGTGCCGGCAATACATCACTTGAGGAAGTTGTTATGACCTTGCGGACACGGCCGAATATGGGCCTGATCACGGGAATCAACACACAGATGATTTATGAAACCAGCCGTATGGTTTCAACTTTTATGCGTATGCCGGTTCAACCCAATAAGGCGATTGTTGGCCGCAATGCCTTTGCCCATTCGTCGGGAATACACCAGGACGGCGTATTGAAAAACCGCGAAAACTACGAAATTATCGATCCGCAGGATGTTGGTATTAAGGAGTCGAGCATTGTTTTAACCGCCCGTTCAGGCCGTGCAGCCTTGAAACACCGCCTTGAAGTACTGGGATTTACTCTTACGGTAGAAGATCTGAACGAAGTGTACGATAAATTTATAGAACTGGCCGATAAGAAAAAGGAAATCAAAGATGAGGACCTTTTTGTACTGGTAGGAGTGGAGCAGTCGGAACATGCCAGGCGTATTCAGTTAAAGCACCTGCAGGTTATTTGTGGCTCATCAACCCAGCCTGTGGCGTCGGTAGTTATCAGCGTCGACGGGGAGGAATATTCTGCCACTTCACCGGGTAACGGTCCTGTGGATGCAGCTTTTAATGCCGTTAAGCAGATTATACGCAAAACGGTTACGCTTGAGGAATTTCTTATCCAGGCCATTACACGTGGTTCGGACGATATAGGCAAAGTGCATGTTCAGCTTGAGAACAAAGGAACGCTTTACTATGGTTTCTCCGCTAACACCGATATTGTAACAGCCTCGGTTGAAGCATTTATTGATGCATTATCAAAGATTGGATAAAAAGCCTTTCTGAAAGGTAGAAATAGTATAACCAGCACATCAAATATAACATAAGCGTTTATTTGATGAGCTGGTTTTTTATTGTTTTTTTACAATCAAAAAAAAGGGAACCTGAATTCTGAATTGTAGAGTATTGAAAGTTGAAAACAGTCAAATACCACAAGATCTGATGTAATATTTAGTCTTAATATTCATAAAAAGTGTATAAGTAGTAATATTAAACATTGAAAAACAGGTTAAAAGCCCTGTTAGGATCAAATCAGTAAAAGAGTTTTCCGATGACCATATGTTAAAATTCTTTAAAAATAGCTTCAATTCCATGGTATTACCAGATTCTTCGGAAAACAGGACAATATAAAGGCAACACTTGTAAATGCAGCCGTTCTGGATGATTAAACTGAATAGACTTTGTCAATTTAAAACTATATTTACCCCCAAAAGTTATTTTCAAATCTAAACTGCAGGCTTCTCCGGTAATAATTAAAAATGTCCTTCGTTTCAAAGATGTTTTTTATTTCACCACCTAAAACTGCTTGAAATACGTAATCGTAAAACTGCCATAATAAAAAACAAAGCATATCCTTTTACTAAAAGATAAAGCTATGGCAAAACGACAATTTTCAAATACCCGGGATTTTTCACATTTAGGATTTATCATACTCCTTCTTTCATTCTGTTTAATTTTAAACAGGGCCGAAGCCACCAATTACTATTTTTCAAATTCTACAGGTGACGATACAAGAACCAGTGCACAGGCACAAAGTTCTTCTACACCCTGGAAGAGTATTGCTAAACTCAACGCAACCACTTTTGCTCCGGGAGATGCTATACTTTTCAATAAAGGTGATACATTTTATGGTTCAATAATTATCAATAGCAGTGGAACGTCAAGTGCTCCAATAACATTTGGCGCTTATGGTTCAGGCGCTGATCCGGTAATTACAGGATTTTCCACAATTTCTTCCTGGACCGATGAATCAGGCAGTATATATTCAGGGGTTATTACTTCTGAATCCCAATCCAACATGGTTACTGTTGA
>CAIWMA010000101.1 GCA_903913645.1 uncultured Bacteroidales bacterium
AAATCGTTCACGCTTTTTAGCATTGCACTATTATTTGTTTATTGCAGCTTTGCACAAACAAGTACAGAAAAACCTACATCGGTTTTAGAAACAATGTACATCATGCCAAAACGGGGTATGGAAGACAAATTTGAAGCAGCAGTAAAAGTACATGACACAAAGTTCCATCCGGAAGGTAAATATACCGCCGGATTGCGTAAAGTTGAATATGGAGAAAAAGCCGGATGGTATGTGTGGGTTTTCGGACCGACAACGTATTCAGCACTTGACACAAGACCTACCAAAGAAGGTGGACATGATGCTGATTGGGCTGCTACGGTAGATCCTTTGGTTGAATCGTATGGTGAAACGAAGCTTTCGGAACTTGATGAGAGCTTAACATACGGATATGATGCTTTGAAAGCCTCTAAGTATCGTGAAGTATGGAGTGTGGATTTAAAACGTGGGGAAGCATATCGTTTTAAAGCCCTGGCGGAAAAATTGAAAAAATCCTATGAGTCGCTAGGCACGGGTTCATTTGTTGTTTATAATAATGTATTCCATACTACCAACGGGCCTGATGTAGCCTTGGTATGGGGATTTGATTCGTATGATGAATGGTCGAAAGATATGGGTGCAATGAAAGCCTATGAGAAATTGTACGGGGCAGGAAGCTGGCAGGATATGCTTAAAGAATGGCAGGATATTATTGTGGATTATAATGTTGAAATCAGGAGTGTTATTAAATAAGAATTTATTATTACACTAATGCCGGTAGCTGAAGTAGCTTACCGGCATTTTTATTTTCTATACCTGGTGTTTTGCAAATGTGTGCGAGTGCGATGGGTGAGTTTATACCGATACGCGCTAGAAATGCGCGCCAGCGAGGGGAGGTGAGGGACATGAGAAAAGAATATGGTAAAGAAAATGATCTAGAAGACGGATACTCCGTAATACGAGAATTGCCAATATAAAAAAACGCATATTGTTATCCGGACAGATGAAACTAACTGACATGTTTTCCAAATATGAGGTTCAGCCAACTAATATGGCAATACTAAATATTATTATTTTTTGTCAGCAGACTTAGGTTTGAATTGAGTCAATATATCAGCATTTTTTCGTTGCTCCTTATCTAGGAAACCGGTTAAGTACATTTCGGTTGCAGCCAGGTTGTTTTGGCCGAGGCTTACTTACATAATAACCACAACTTTGCAGTATAAATATTAGGTTAACAAATTGCAATTAAGAAATTAATAAGCGGTGATATTTTAATTCATTCCTGGTTTAATAACCGGGATTTTGAGTGAGATTGACGTTGCTGATTATGAATGGTAAAGGAACGGGCAATAGAAGCAAATGAGGCAAATTTTGTACAACACTTAAAGCTTTATCAAACCGTTTTAACGTGATAAACATACTGCCCTCTTTCATAAGTTCTGTATTCCATTGCTGAAATAATTCATCGTTTGTAAGTGATGTCAGGACCGGATTACCTCGCCGGCCATTGAGCGCATTTACATAGTTAAGGGCATTGGCCGTATTTCCTGAATTAAATAAAGCTTCTGCTGAAATCAGATAAGACTCGGTATATCGAATTGCCGGGACATATGAGCCTTTATCGAAAAAATTATTAAATTCAGTATTGTTGCTCTTATTAAATCCACAGAAAATTTCTCTGTTACTTTCCGTAAAGTTAGCAGGATCTATAGCCAGGGCATACATACCACTATTTATTATTTGCTGAGTTGAGCTAAGTGCCTGGTTATAATTTTTGCTATACAAAGAAGCACGGGCTGAAAGTGCCAATGCAAAGCTTTTCGGGATTCGGAACTTATCAGGAGCGGACCAGGTCATTGGCAAGTAATGAGCTGCATCGGCTGCGTCCTGATATACCTGGATCAACACTTGTTCGATAGTGTTCCTTGGAATTAAGCTCTCAGAAATTCCTGCTTCGAGCGGAATTTCACCAAACCAATTCATCAGGTTATAGTTTAAATATGCCCTTATTGCTTTTGCCTGTGCTATTATGGTATTTTTAGTTAAGGGATCAGTTATTACCACTTCGGAGCTCAGTATAACCAGATTTGTTTTGTAAATAATATCATATGCATTTGCCCAGAGTGCAAAAATCTTTTCATTATCTGAAGACTGAGTTTGAGTATGGTCGTATATTTCAGACCACGATACATCGGGTGCCGGAATGTTATTTGAATATACCGCATCAAACAGATATAATTGTTGAATATAGCTGTAACATTTTGAATAGCATATCAAGAGTGTATCATTAATAGCCGCTTCTGTGGCGAGGAGGGGCGATGAAGTTGTAAAAGTAACTTCATCGCCATAGGCAGTACCTGAATTATTTGTCGCATAAGCTCTTACATAATATGGGGTGTTTGGAATTAAACCGGATAAACTGCTGTTAAAATAACCAGTTCCGGTGCCATCAGTAGTGATGTTTTCGTCTGTAGTCGGCCAGCCGGTGGTGTTCCAGCAAATTCCACGTGTTGTGACAGTTTCACCCCCATCGGAGATCACATTACCGCCTCCCATAGCTGTGTTACTTGTTACCTGAGAGACAGAGAATGTTTCAACAGTTGGAAAGTCTGAGGGTATCATGTAAAAAATATAGGTGCTGTCGGCGGACGGGAGGTCGACTATCATGCGATCGACATATCCATTAGCATGGGCAGTAAATGACATTTCGTTACCCAAATAAAAGCTAAAACCTGAATTAGCTGAATTTTTTAAAATTCGTCTCTCGCCATTCGGGAGCTGACCAACATATTTTATATTATTGGATCCCTGACCTTGCCTTGAACTGATAATTCTGACTGACTTACTGGTTTTACCATCAGAAACAGACAGGACCATAACACCAGAGCAGGCTGATGAAATTACGAATGAATGAAATCCTTTATCAAACTTGTTTTGATAAGAAGCAAGTAGCCGTCCAGACCCATCGAACAGCGCCAAGTTCATTGGACTGCTATTTCCTATATACATATTCAACGTAGTTGATCCATTGAAAGGGTTAGGATAATTTTGCTTTATGCTCAAAGTTCCATGACCACCGGCAATGGATTCGTTAATTCCTACCGGCCAGTTAACATCCGGAATTATCAAAGAGACAGAATCGTTACTGGTAACATTCAGAAGAGTTGTATCGCAGTTTTCAGTTATGTTTTTTATAGAAATGCTATCCAAGGGCAACTCGTTCAGAGATTGTAAATCTCTCCCCAAAAAGGTCAGGTTGATTTGAGTTTGACTAAAAACGCTGAATGATGCAGTAAATACGAACACAAAAAGGAAGAATTTTTTCATGAGTATAAGGTTTTGAAGTGTTTTTATAAAGTTAGAATAATAGCTTGGAATGCAACTTTATAGGACAGGTTAGCTGCAAAGGAGCCATAGATAGAGGCATTACTTTTCATACTGTGATATACTTCTTTTGGACTATTCTACCAGATAAATATTCAAAGTTAGGAAGTAATGATACATTTTTATTTGAGAGGGTGCAATTTAATATGATTCTTAATAGCATATAAGAAAATGATAACAAGCCTGGAAGGATTTTTATTGCAGGCATGGGCTTATAATCTATATAACGATAGACTGTGACTACATTTTTAAGAGAGAGCGGGAAGGAGAGAATAATAGTGAAGGCAGAATGGATATTATAATTCTGTGTTTTTTAGATTATAAGGTTTGGGTTTGGACAAAGTAATCAGTGGGTTGGTTTAGGTTTAAACTGAGTTAGCATTTCAGCATTCTATCTTTGTTCCGCATCTTCGAAACCGGCAAGATATTTTTCGGTTGTTGCCAGACTGCTATAGCCCAGACTTTCCTTGATAAACTCGGTGGAGACGCCTGAGCGTTTAAGAACAGTACTGAAAGAATGATGGCTTACATAAGTCGTAACCTTTACAAGAATTTCTTTTTTGCAGCAGCTACGTCTTTAATATATGTGTTGATCATTTTGGTGGCTTGCTGGATGAGTTTGTATTGGCGGTGGGGGTAGGATCTGGTTCAAGGATAGGTGAAATATACGAGTCGGGCGGGGGAGGCCGTTTGCCCCATTCCTTGATGATACAATTAACATTGAGGTTATTACATCGGTAATTATCTTAGGATTAGCGGAGGTTTCCATACCGCTTTTCTAACGGAAGGATGTTAGTTTAAATCCTATAACTATTGCCCCTCTGCTATTTTTATCTCTACTTCCACGAATCCTTATAACTCATATACTATTCAGACAATTTCAGTAACGTTTTTGGAGAATGCAGATGTTAAAGAAGAGGCTTGTCCTGATTCAGGCAAAAAAATAAGTATAAATCCTACTTGGCTATACTTTTGAAAAAATGTCGAGAAAACTGCCAAATCCAAATTAGTAAGAATGAAAGGGATAACCAATTCGCGACTTAAATCATTTATTGTGTATGCAGATTTTTTATACTTATCCGTAACCCACCCCAAATCCATCCTTTTTTCAAAATAGCCCACATGTAACCCTCAATTTGCTGCCTCTGGCCCATGTGTCATTGAGAATGGAACTTTGTTTTGATATTCAATATGTTATAACTTTTTGGATCAAAGATTGATAAAGAATTCTTTTACATCAAAACTCCAAAAATGTTATATGTCAGAAATCCAATGCGTTATAAAAACAGAAAATAATTACTTCCAATTTGAATTTAAAACCATTTTTGGTAATTGTTTATGGAACAAAAATAACTTCATTTAAAGTATAGCATTCAGGATAATCTTACAATATCATTAATGTTTGAGACTCATTTGGAGTATACATTTAAGAAAATAAAAAGTATCGTTTTCCTCATTGAGCC
>CAIWMA010000102.1 GCA_903913645.1 uncultured Bacteroidales bacterium
CAGGCTGGATATTCTAATACTACAGGAACAAATGGAACTTTTGTAGGACAAGGTGCAGGCTATTCCAATACCACAGGTGGGTATAACACTTTCTTAGGTAATGGTGCAGAAAATGTTACTTTATTTAAGCCTTTCATACTTTTTATATGGGAAAAGCAGTTTTTGATCGTACCTTTATCTTGTTGTAGCAGTGAAATTATAATTATTCTGATATGGAAAGCATACTTTCAGTTTTATTTTGCATCATTCGGGTTATTATTTCATATGCAATAATAACTTTACCCATAATCTTCTTTGTGAAATCGGGCTCTGTTGAAACATATATTGAAGGTGATGCTAATATTTTGAAGTATATATTGAAGGGGTTAGAGAACTCACCTGGTTGTTCCGATTTTCTTCTTCACTATGGTTTTCCAGTTCCTTTAACTAAGGAATATATGAAAATCCTTAAAAAGAGGGATCGAAATCGATATGAATTTTTAGTTTCAGAAGTGAACAAAATAATTAATCGCGAAAGATTAATAAGGCAGAACCTATTAATAACTAAAACTACTCCCACCTAAAAACTCTCTTAAAATAGATGTTGGAGGGATTTCTGTTGGCTTCAGTAATTTCAGGTAGCGGAAAAAGCTCAACAACCTGGTAGCTTCCGAATATTCCGGTTGGTTAGGTTGAACTTCCAGTAGGATGGGTTCGGCAAACGGTTTCAGAACAGCGAGTTCATACAGCAAAGCTGAGTTAAACATGGTGTCAGCTTCTTCCTGGAAAGGGAAAATATGTTTTTCTTCTCCCTTTCTCACACTTGGCCATCGGGAAATGGTTTCCCTTGCCGAATATTTGCGGTAACGATAGTCGCGTACAATTCTGCGTATCAGCCGGTTATCAGTTGTGCTAACACGGTTATGATCATCGATATTTAAAGCAGCCAGTGCCGAAACGTAAATTTTGAACTTGGCTTCAGAAGGAATTGAATTTGTAAGCTGTGGATTTAAACCATGAATGCCTTCTATAATTAATACATTATTTGGTTGCATCAGTAGGGTTTCGCCATCATAAAAGCGGGTGCCGGTTTCGAATGAAAATTTTGGAATTTCTATCTTTTGCCCGTTCAAAAGTGCCAGCAAGTTTTCGTTGAATAAGCTGATATCCAATGCTTCAACCGCTTCATAATCGTGGTTGCCATTTTCATCCAAAGGTGTATCATCGCGATTTACAAAATAATTATCTAGAGATAAATTTAATGGCTTCATCCCATTAACAATCAGGTGAATAGCCAGCCGTTTAGCAAAAGTCGTTTTCCCGCTCGACGAAGGACCACTTATAAGAATAATTTTAACCTGGTCTGTTCTTGAGCGGATGTTATCGGCAATCTGACCGATTTTCTTTTCGTGCAGAGCTTCTGCAACTTTAATAAATACTTCGGATTTGCCGTTTGAACAGGAAGTATTTAGATCGCTGATATTTGGTACATCAAGGATTTTGATCCATTGTGAGAATTCCTGGAAGATTTCGAACAGTTTATTCTGAATTACAAGGGGCTCAACCTTTGATGGATTATTTGACTGAGGAACCTGAAGCAGAATCCCGTTAAAATATTTGTTGATATCGAAAACCTGCAAATATCCGGTTGAAGGAGCCATATAACCGTAAAAAGCGTCGATATGTCCATCGAGTTTGTAATAGCTGGAGAAATTACGGCCAAGGTGTTTAAGCAAATTGATTTTATCCGTCAGTCCATGAGATTCAAACAAGCGGATTACTTCTTCCGTTTCTTCTTCCATACGGATAAATGGCA
>CAIWMA010000103.1 GCA_903913645.1 uncultured Bacteroidales bacterium
GGTCTGCTAGCTGCTATTAATTTAATAGAAGCTCATCACCGTAGGCTTACGGTAGAATACTAGTTTAATTTTTGAGTTTGATGGATTCTTTATCATATGTTGACAGGTTGTATGTTATTTAAAAATATCATACTAAAGAATTAATCGAGAAAAAGGTACCCCAGAAATATTTTTGTCTTAAACTTTATTATCTGATTAACAGCGATGTATGTTTTTCACATTTAGAAAGCTTTATAATCATTTTCAACCGAACCCATCCCATTCCCCACTTACTCAAATTCTCATTCAACAGAGTTAATCTGAGTATATCCGACCACTTTCGGAGACAATTCGGAGACAAAAAAGAAAATTACCAGTGAATCGTATTGATTTACAGGTGGTTATGTTGATTTGGTGTCTCCCGGACAGGATTCGAACCTGTGACCCATTGATTAAGAGTCAATTGCTCTACCAGCTGAGCTACCGAGAGATTTGAGGGTGCAAAAGTAACCTTTTTTCGTTTTTGTTGATAAAAAATTATTCTTTTTATTCGTATTCGCGATTTGTGTGAACCCTTCAAGCAATCAAATTGTTATTTTTGGTGTATGGATTCATCAGCGAACAAACCATTTAAATCGGCACTCAAAGTAAACGAAGGCATTGAACAACCATCATCTATAAACATTGGTGCTGCTGAGTATTACAGCAAGCCGGGCAAAAAATTGCTTTCACCCGATCAATATGTAGAAGGTATTGTAAAAGGAAACCGGACTGTTCTTAGCCAGGCCATTACATTGATTGAAAGCTCGCTACCGATTCACCAGGAAGTGGCTCAGATAATTATCAGCAAATGTTTGCCGCTTTCCGGGAATTCAATACGCATAGGTATTACAGGCGTTCCGGGAGTAGGGAAAAGCACTTTTATCGAAGCTTTTGGAAAACATCTGACATCACAGGGTAAGAAAATTGCCGTTCTGGCCATTGATCCAAGCAGTTCAAGGTCGAGAGGAAGCATACTGGGCGATAAAACCCGCATGGAAGAGCTATCGGTGGACAATAACGCATTTATCAGGCCCTCACCGGCATCCGGCTCTTTAGGAGGTGTTGCGCGTAAAACACGGGAAACGATCATCCTTTGTGAAGCTGCCGGATTTGATACTATACTTGTAGAAACTGTTGGTGTGGGCCAAAGTGAAATTGCAGTGCATTCAATGGTTGATTTTTTCCTGTTGCTGATGCTTGGCGGTGCCGGCGACGAACTCCAGGGAATAAAACGCGGAATTATGGAAATGGCGGATGCTGTGGTTATCAATAAAGCAGATGGCGATAATCTTAACAGGGTAAATGTTGCCAAGGCCGAACTGCGAAGCGCTTTACACTACTTCCCTCCTACCAATTCGGGCTGGCAGCCGGTATGCGAAGCCTGTTCATCCATTACCAAAGCAGGCATTCCAAGGGTCGACGAAATGATTGCCGAATATGTTGCTTTTACAAAAGGCAACGGCTATTTCGGCAAACGCAGGCTGGCACAGTCGAAACAGATTATGATGAATGTGATCGACCAGGCTTTGCACGATCATTTCTATTACCAGGCGGAGATCAAAAAGCTGATGGCTAAAGTGGAACTTGATTTGCACCAGGAGAAAATCAGCGCTTATATGGCGGCGCAGATGCTACTTGAGAAGTATTATAAAACTGGGATATAAACATAGCTTTTTAAAACGCGAAGGCGCGAAGGATTCGCCAAGGTTTAATTTGAAAATTAAACAAGGTTGAACACTATTTTCTATTTAACTTTATAGACTATTTTAATTCCAATAATCCAAAAGCCATGATACAATTCGAAGCACTTTTCAAAATTTCCTACGGCTTATATATAGTTAGTTCGGGCACTAAAGACCGCGGAAACGGATTTATCTCAAACACCTTTTTCCAGGTTACATCTGAGCCGCCAAGGTTCGCTTCCTGCTGCAATAAAGATAATTTTACCGCTTCCTTTATTCAGGAAACTGGCGCATTCTCGGTTTCGGTTATCCACAAGGATACTGATCCGGATATTATTTCACGCTTCGGGTATAAAAGCGGAAAGGATATAAATAAACTGGCGGGACTGAATATAAAGTATGGTGAAACCGGTGTACCCATTGTTTTGAACGATTGCATCGCTTTCCTCGAATGCAAAGTGGTGCAGACCATAGATGTAGAAACTCATTACATGTTTATAGGCGAATTGATTCAATCAGAGATTGTTGACGACACCAAAGAAGCATTAACATACCTGTATTACAGGAAAACCAGGAAAGGTGCCGCACCCAAGAACGCGCCTACCTATATCGACAAATCGAAATTAGGAGCTGACAGTAAACGCGTCGATTTTAAGAAATTTGAATGTACCGCCTGCGGATACATTTATGACGAAGCAAAACAGGATATTAAGTTCGCAGATTTACCTGCCGACTGGGTTTGCCCGGTTTGTGGTTCGGAGAAATCGGATTTTATCGAAATTGAGTAAATCCGGACTTTTCATTCAAGCCCGGTTACATTTTTTCGATGAAGCTTATATTGGCTTTTCGCCTGTGAGTTCAGTTACTACTTTCGTTTTCTTCCGGCTTTTCTGGGGCCATATTAACGACGCAACCACACTAATGCCAAGGATTCCGACTATTACAAGCAAAGAATGAACCGTTGTGAATCCCCAATCGCTTAACTGAACATGAAGCAGCATTTTAAAGCCGATAAACGAAAGCAGGAATGCAAGTCCGTGTTTCAGGAACCTGAACATTCCGATTATGTGTGCCACCACAAAGAATAAAGACCGCAATCCCATAATAGCGAATATATTGGAGAAGAACACAATGTAAGGGTCCTGTGTTATCGAGAAAATAGCCGGAACGGAATCCACAGCAAAAATCACATCGGTAAATTCAATCACCAGCAGAACTAAAAACAAAGGAGTAAAATACAAGCGGTTTTTGTCGTGCTTGTTACGGAACCAGAAATGCTGCCGGAAGTAAACCGGATGCACCGGGAAATAGCGTGAGAAGAATTTAACGACCGGATGATGCTCAGGATCAACTTTATCTTCCTTATTCCTTTCCAGGAACATTTTAATACCTGTTATCACAAGGAAAGCTCCGAAAATATAAAGGATCCAGTCGAAACGCTGAATAAGCGCTGCGCTCAGGAATATGAAAACAAACCGCATAATCACTGCCCCGATAATACCCCACATCAGCACACGCTTGTAATACATTTTCTGCACACCAAACGAAATGAAAACAAGTATCATTACAAAAACATTGTCGACAGAAAGCATATATTCGATCAGGTAACCGGTAATATATTCAAGCGACAGGTTTTGACGGTAAATATGTACAGCTTGCTGATTATCAGTAATACCCAGAATATTGTATGTATGTTTATATAAATCAATCCGGTACTGCACATCTTCAACAGTTTTAACCCCGTGCAGGTAGTTGCCGAAAAAGAGCAGGAGAAAGTAAAACCCAATTCCAAAACTTACCCATACAGCCGTCCAGATCAATGCTTCCCTGAATTTCACCTCGTGGCTTTTCTTATCAAAAATACCAAGGTCGAGAGCAAGAATGGCAGCAATAAAAATTAGGAAGCCTGCGAAGATTATATGCTCTGATGTAATCATAAAATTGTGTGTTAACTCCTTTGTGTTACAGAAGTGTTCAAAATTAGTCATTTCAGGCGAAATATGGCTAAAATATTTTATTGGATACAAGTTAAAGTTGCTACTTTTGCGCCACTTTTTGAGACTTCAATTATGAAAAATCCCTTTGCCAACAGCCTTACCGAAATGAACCCGAGCTCACTGGTTCAATACCTGAATAAGCCCAGTGACGAGTTTACAAAAGCCGATCTGATCCGATATATTGATGACCATAATATTTCAATGATCAATTTCAGGTATGCCGGTGGTGACGGACGTTTGAAGACGCTCAATTTCGTAATCAACAGCCGCGAACATCTCGATAATGTTCTTTCGACCGGCGAACGCGTAGATGGATCAAGCCTTTTCCCTTTTATTGGCGCAAGTTCGAGTGATTTGTATGTGTTGCCAAGGTATAAAACTGCTTTTGTAAATCCGTTTTCGGAAATCCCTACACTCGATATCCTCTGCTCCTATTACGATAAAGACGGTAATCCACTTGAAAGCTCACCGGAATATATTTTGCGCAAAGCACATAATGCATTGAAAGCACATACCGGTTACTCATTTGAAGTAATGGGCGAACTGGAATATTATGTCATCAGTCCTGAGAATAAACTTTTCCAGGCGCCGGATCAGAAAGGATACCATGAGTCGTTCCCGTTTGCAAAATGGGAAGCGCTGAGGGCTGAAGCCATGTTTGCAATCGCACAAACCGGTGGAAAAATTAAATACGGACATTCCGAAGTCGGCAATTTTAAATTCGATGGAATGGAATATGAGCAGAACGAAATTGAGTTTCTGCCTGTCACACTCGAAGATGCTGCCGATCAGCTGGTAATTGCCAAATGGATTCTGCGCACATTAGCTTATAAATATGGCGTTTCTATAACATTTGCTCCTAAAATCACCGTAGGGAAAGCCGGCAGCGGAATGCATATCCACACCCGGTTGATGAAAGACGGCGATAATGCCATGGTTGAAAACGGCAAACTGAGCGATACTGCCCGTAAAGCCATTGCCGGTTACCTAGACCTGGCACCATCACTTACCGCTTTTGGAAATACAAATCCTACCTCCTATTTCAGGCTGGTTCCGCACCAGGAAGCACCAACCAATATCTGCTGGGGCGACCGCAATCGCTCAGTCCTGGTTCGTGTTCCACTTGGATGGTCAGGCACAAACAATATGATTTTTCACGCTAATCCACACGAACCTGTCGAACCCAAAGATTTTACCAACAAACAAACCGTTGAATTCCGCTGCCCTGATGGTTCTGCGGATGTCTACCTTTTATTAGCAGGACTTACAGTTGCAGCACGTCATGGCTTAGAAATGGAAAATGCGCTGGAATATGCCAGAAATACCTATGTTGATGTAAATATTTTTGACGAAAAGCATAAAGATAAAAGCGCTCGACTCGGGCAACTTCCAATTTCCTGCTGGGATTCAGCCGACAGGCTGCTGGAACAGGGTGAAATCTATCAAAAATATAATGTGTTCCCACAATCCGTAATAGAAGGTTTTGCCCGCAAACTGAAAACATACAACGATAAAAACCTCCGCCAGGAACTTGAAAACAACGATGAAAAACTGATGGAGATTGTTGAGCAGTATTTCCATTGCGGGTAAGTCTAACTTCTTCAAAAGAGTCTAAAGTCGGTTTTCCGGCTTTTTTTATGTCAATTTATCCACAAACACGCCATAATGGCATTTTAAATTATACAAACCAGCCATAATGGCGCATATTTATTTCAAAAATGGCATATTTCCCCCTTGGCACAGAAATTGAAAACTCCTAATCATAATCAATTAAAGTAAAACTTAAACATTACAAGGAGAATATACCATGAACAACTTACAATTTGCATTCCGCCCATTTTTACACTCACTGGCAAACGAAGTTTTTGAACGTCAGTCGAACGAAGCACAATTAACCTACAAACCTGCCGCCAATGTGAGTGAGGATGAAAACAAGTACAATATCGAACTGGCTTTGCCTGGATTTTCGAAGGAAGAAGTTTCGATAAAATTTGAAGAAGAAGTTCTTACGGTTACTGCCGGCCATCAGCCTAAAGAAGACGTAAAAGGTCCAAAATACACCTGGAATGAATTCGGCTTCAAAAGCAAATACGAACGTTCTTTCCAACTCCCCGAAACTGTTGACGCTGATAACATCACGGCTGCTTTTGAGAATGGAATACTGAACATTTCACTTCCAAAGAAAGAAGTACAACCTTCGGCAGTGAAAGAAATTACGATTGCCTAATTGACAGATTAATTTTTAGTGAATAGAGAAGCAGCCTTCCAGGGCTGCTTTTTTATTTTCGATCCGTCAGGTTTTTAACCAAGGAGGCACAGAGGGCGTAGAGAATCACTGAGTTTATTTTTTCATAGTGTTCCTCTGCGCTCTCTGTGTCTCAGTAGTTAAATTTTCATACCATGACTAGAATAGTGTGTTTTTAAACCACGGAGACACGGATTACATGGAGAATCACAGAGGTTATTAATTCCCGAAATAATAATACTCAATGGTTCATTTTTTAGTCAGATATTTTTTTCTCCATGTTCTTTTGTGCTCTCCGTGTCTCTGTGGTTAAATTCGCTCTCCCAGATAACCTGTCATTTTTTTCGCACCTTTGTGCTCGGATTTTACTTCAAACTTCGATCAGGCAATCTGGATAACTCCAACTAACCCCTAAAACCCAAACCCTAACACCTTTCCTGCATGGTAAAACAAAATCCACGCGCACACCTATCCATGCTAGCAGCAACCCTCCTGTTTGGTGCTAATTACTGGATTGCCAAAGGGTTGATGCCCAGTCACCTGTTGCCTATGCAGATTATTTTCCTGCGTGTTCTCGGCACTTTCATTATTGCAATGGCAATACAATTCAGTATTAAGGAACTAAGAGTGCTGAAGATTGACCGTGCTGATTATCCCCGCCTGATCCTAAGCAGTTTATTGGGTGTAGCAATAAACCAGATGATGTTTTTTACCGGCCTTAATTACACAACTCCAGTAAACGCAGCCATCATAAATTCAATAAGCCCGATACTGGTTCTGGTATTTGCAGCCTGGATTCTTAAGGAACGGATTGGAATAACAAGACTGGGAGGAATACTATTGGGCGCTGCAGGAGCACTCATGCTTATTCTGCTTAGCAACCCGCTTTCGCTCAAAGGTGGTAATCTGGCCGGCGATATGTTTATCATTACAAATACCGCTGCCTGGAGCTTGTATCTGGTAATATCAAAGCCGCTTATGGTAAAATACAACCCGGTTTTAATGATGCGATGGATGTTTATGATCGGTTTTATTGGTGTATTCCCATTCAGCATCAGGCAGGCCATAGAAATAAATTTCAGTTCCTTTGATTCATATACCTGGTTCTCTATTCTTTACATCATTGTCGGCACAACCTTTATGGCATATTTCTTTATAACCTATTCTCTTAAACGTCTATCATCATCAGTTGTGGCGTACTATACATATATTCAACCTGTTATAGTTGCTATAATAGGAATTATATTATTTGCTGAACAGGTTTCGTGGGTGAAGATTGTGAGTGGATTGCTGATTTTTACAGGAATTTATTTTGTCACGCGACCGAAGAAATCCGATCCCCTAAAACCTAACCCCCAATCCCTTCCTAAAACATATGCCTGAATGGCAACAACAGCCATCCCAGAACTTTCTCAATCCTGGGCCGGCGCAACCAACTCAGATGGTCGAAATCCTGGCAGTTGAGCAGCGTTTCATCAATATGATTTCGGATTTCTTCAACAATTCCTTTGTGTGTTCCAAAAAGCATTACCTCATGCTGATAACGAAAACTGCGATAGTCAATATTA
>CAIWMA010000104.1 GCA_903913645.1 uncultured Bacteroidales bacterium
CAGCAAGGTGAAAGCTGGTATATGCCTTCAAGCAAAACGGATTATCATTTCCTGAAATCGCTCATTTTTGCAACTCTTCGTAAGACAGGCATCAATGTGAGTAAACTGGTTTCTTCGGCTATTGATACCCGCTTATTTGCCGAAGGTGAAGCTTTCACAATTAATACCAAACCAATGTTAAGCATTGGACGCCTGAATTCTGGAATTTTGAAATCGTTTGATATCAGGCAGGAGGTATTTTATGCCGAGTTAGATTGGACTACACTGCTTCGCGAAGTGAAGCCGGATAATGTGAAGTTCAGTGAAATATCCCGTTATCCCGAAGTTCGTCGTGACCTTGCGCTGGTACTTGACAAATCTGTGAAATTCAGCGATATTGAAGCCATGGCAAACCGCAACGGGAAGGGCATTCTTCGCTCTGTTAACCTTTTCGATGTTTACGAAGGCGACAAAATCGAAGCCGGTAAAAAATCATATGCTGTAAGTTTCACCATGCAGGATGATCAGAAAACACTGACTGATAATGATATTGAGAAGCTTATGAAACGCCTGGTTGAAGTTTTTGAAAAAGAACTTGGAGCTTTGATAAGGCGATAATATCAAGGCAAATAATGATGAAAACCGGAAGAAATTCCGGTTTTTGCTTTTAGAGCGACTGCTGATTTATATAGATATTCCGTTTTTTGCCATTTTGGCAGCAATACTGCCAAAAATCGTTAAAGAGATAAAATATGTGCGGATAATAGCGTTAACTTTGCACAATAATAGCTGTAAAAGCTCGAAATACAATGGATATAATTTCGGTAAAACAACGTTTTGGTATTATTGGTAATTCATCATTACTTGATAGGGCGATCGATATTGCCCGGCAGGTAGCACCAACCGATTTAAGCGTATTAATAACCGGTGAAAGCGGAGTTGGAAAGGAAATATTTCCCCAAATTATTCATCACCTTAGTGCCCGTAAACACGGGCCATACATAGCTGTGAACTGTGGTGCAATACCCGAAGGTACCATTGATTCTGAACTTTTTGGGCACGAAAAAGGATCTTTTACCGGTGCTCATGAAGCCCGCAAAGGATATTTTGAAGTAGCTAATGGCGGCACCATTTTTCTGGATGAAGTGGCCGAATTACCACTTTCAACCCAGGTTCGGTTACTCCGGGTACTCGAATCGGGTGAGTTTTTTAAAGTAGGTTCTTCAAAAAGCCAGAAAACTGATGTGCGCGTAGTAGCTGCAACCAATGTTGAGGTTCAGCTCGCTATCGATCATGGCAAGTTCCGGCAGGATCTGTTTTACCGTTTGAATTCAGTACCTATAGCAGTGCCGGCACTGCGTGAGCGGAAAGATGACATTATATTGTTGTTTCGTAAGTTTGCATCAGATTTTGCTGAAAAATACCGCATGCCGGTGCTGGAACTTGATGAAGAAGCAAAGCAGATATTGATGAATTACCGTTGGCCCGGTAATATCAGGCAACTGAAGAATTTTACTGAGCAAATCTCTATTATTGAGCGAAACCGAAGTCTTTCGGCTGCCACGTTACAACGGTATCTACCTGAAACCACACGTCGCGATTTGCCTGTATTGTTTAAGGATGCGCATAAAGGCAGTGAAATGTCGGAAAGGGAACTGCTTTACAAGATCCTTTTTGATATGCGCCGGGATATTACTGATCTTAAAAAATTAGTCGGCGAAATAATCGGTCATGACGAAGTCGCCAGTCATTTTAACAGCTCAGATTCACATACTCCGGAACACTTGTTAAATGAACCTCAACGACAGGATATAAACAGGGTAGTGGTTCACGACAGGATTCAGCCCATGGATGATGAGCCTTTTGTACACGGCGAGGTTATGGAAGAGTCACTATCGATACAGGAACGTGAACTTGAACTTATACGCCGAGCGCTCGATAAACACGAAGGCCGACGCCGTAATGCAGCAAAAGAACTTGGGATTTCAGAACGAACACTCTACCGTAAAATAAGGGAATATGGAATTAAAGGATAAAAGCTTCCCGGGAATTAGGAGGATGTTCAGGCAGTTGGTTTTACCGGTTATTGTAGTTGTATTGGGCATGGGCATTTGGATGATGCAAGGTTGTAGCTATTCGTTTACGGGAGCTAGTATTTCACCCACTGTTAAATCTATTTCGGTAAGTTATCTGCCAAATAATGCATTGCTGGTTCAACCTACACTCAGCCGTAAATTAACCGAAGCTATTAGGGATAAGTTTACCAATCAATCGAATCTTTCACTGGTTGGTTCAAACGGTGATCTGAACATAGAAGGTGAAATTACAGGATATACTACTGAACCTGTGGCTATTACAGGAGAGCAGCAGGCCGCCTTACAAAGGCTTAAGGTTACTGTAAACATCAGGTTTACCAATAAACAGGACGAAACGCAGAATTTTGAAACCAGTTTTTCCCGTTTCCAGGATTACAATTCCAAACAAAGGCTTGCTGATGTTGAAGAATCATTAATTGAGATTATAAATGACGAACTTGCGCAGGATATTTTTAATAAAGCTGTTGTTAACTGGTAGGAATTAGTTAATGGTCAAAAGAAAAAAGTTAATAGTAAATTATAAATTGCAAATTATTCTTTTCTGACCATCGACCCAATTCCCTTTTAACACAAATCAACCGCAATGACCATCGAATGACAATTGAATAACCATAGATCTATCATCCCACTACAAATCAACTGCAATGACCATCGAATGACTAATGAATGACAATTGAATGACCATTTATTTAACCCCCGATTCCCTCAAATCTCACAGATGAATCCTGAAATTTTCAACCAATATCTTAGAAATCCATCAAAGCTGGATACACAAACGGCTGATGAATTATCGATTCTGGTTAAAGAATACCCATATTTTCAGGTTGCCCGTATGTTGCTGGCCAGGAATTTATACAATACGCAAAGTGATGCCTATACTTCGGCACTCCGGCTGGCAGCTGCCTATGCCGGCGATAGAAGTAAACTTAAGATACTTATTGAAGGTAGTCCTCTGAAATCTTTTAATCCAGAGGATATTGAAATGCCAGCCACAAATGCTGAAACAATAAATACGGTAAACCTTGCTGAAGCGGCTTTTGAACCAATTGAAACAGCCGGGAATAATATTGGTACTCCAGTTGTACCATTTGCAGAGACTGTTGACCATCAGATTCAGAATGTTGAACTAGCTGAAGCAGGCAGTGAAAATATTCAGGATAAAATTCATGATGTCGGAATTGATTCTTCTACCACTGCTTTTCAAGACGAACCTACACTTGAAGAAAATATTGACATTCTGGAAATAATACTTATTCAGGAACCAAAAACTGCAACGCTTATAGCTAATCCTTTGATTAATAGTATTTTTGCACGATTAAGTGAAGTTCAGATAACCGAATCAGATACAACTGAGGTCACTTTGCCTGAAGCCGATACGGAAAATAACGAAATAATGGGTGGGTTAGTAGCAGCACACAATGAACTGGTCGAACGTTTTATACGCGAAGAACCAAGGATAGGCGCACCTAAACACGAATTCTTTAATCCCGAAGAAAATGCACGGCAAAGTTCGAGCCTCCACGAGGACCTCGTAAGTGAAACACTGGCGAAGATTTACGAGCAACAAGGGCTTTATAATATGGCTATAAAAATTTATGAAAAACTCATGTTGCTTATTCCCGAAAAAAGTAGTTACTTTGCAGCCCGAATTAATGAAATTGCAAATAAACGCAAGTAACACATTTATAAATACATAAAAAACAAGAGAGTATGAATGCTTTTATTTTTGTTTCTGTTTTGATCCTTATCGCTTGTGTGCTCATGGTACTGGTTGTGTTGGTTCAAAATTCAAAAGGTGGTGGATTGGCATCTAATTTTTCATCATCCAACCAATATATGGGTGTTCGCAAGACTGCCGACTTTCTTGAAAAATTCACCTGGGGATTAGCAATTGCAATGTTTGTGCTTTGTTTATTATCCATTGTAGTTATTCCACGTGGTGCAGGCAAAAAAGGAACTGCTGATACTGAACTTCGTCAGAATATTGATGAAACTGCTCAGCCTGTTAAAGATTTCCAGGCTCCTCCAAAGGAAGAGAAATAATCCTATAGCAGAAAATACTTTATTGAATGTCAGAATGTCACGTGCATTCTGACATTCTTTTTTTTTAAGGAATCTGAGTTCCAACTTTGTCATATCAAAACACATTTGTTCTTAATTTAATATGTTTAAAATCAGCGTCTTGCAAACTATGATTAGGTAGTGTTAACTACTGCCATTTATAAGTTTGGCACGAATTATGACATTAGACACATCATTCAAAGTAATTTTATTTAATCGTTTAACATAAAAATTAATTCAAAAACATGGCACAGGTAAATGTAAAGCCTTTGGCCGACCGAGTATTGGTTGAGCCGGCAGCAGCCGAACAAAAAACAGCAGGTGGTATCATCATCATACCCGACACTGCAAAAGAAAAACCACAGAAAGGCATAGTTGTAGCCATCGGAAATGGTAAAAAAGATGAGCCACTCACAGTAAAAGTTGGCGATCAGGTTTTATACGGAAAATATTCAGGTACTGAAATTACCGTCGAAGGCAAAGATTATCTGATTATGCGCGAAAGCGATATTCTGGCTGTTATATAATTATTAACATAAAAAATACTTCAGAGATGAAAGGCAAAGAAATATTATTTGAAAGCGAAGCACGCGACCGAATGAAAAAAGGGGTTGATGCTTTGGCAAATGCTGTTAAAGTTACCCTCGGCCCGAAAGGTCGTAATGTAATTATCGAAAAAACATATGGGTCACCACAGATTACCAAGGACGGTGTTACTGTGGCTAAAGAAGTTGAGATGAAAGACCCTGTTGAAAACATGGGCGCTCAGATGGTAAAAGAAGTGGCTTCAAAAACTGCTGATGTTGCCGGTGACGGTACTACAACTGCTACTGTTCTGGCTCAGTCCATTATCACAACCGGTTTGAAAAACGTTACCGCTGGCGCAAATCCTATGGATTTGAAACGTGGTATCGATAAAGCTGTTGCTCTTGTAGTTGCTGATCTGAAAAAACAATCAGTAGCGGTTGGCGACAGCATCGAAAAAATTCAGCAGATCGCTACTGTTTCAGCAAATAACGACCAAACCATTGGCAAATTGTTGGCTGAAGCTATGGAAAAAGTTTCCAAAGAAGGTGTAATCACTATTGAAGAAGCTAAAGGTATTGAAACAACTGTAAAAGTTGTTGAAGGTATGCAGTTTGATCGTGGTTATATATCACCTTACTTCGTTACTGATGCTGAGAAAATGGAAGTTGTTTTCGAAAATCCGTTAATCCTGATCCATGATAAGAAAATCAGCAGCATGAAGGATTTACTTCCGGTATTGGAAAAAGCGGTTCAAACCGGTCGTCCTTTACTTATTATTGCTGAAGATGTTGACGGAGAAGCTCTTGCAACACTGGTTGTTAATAAAATCCGTGGCTCACTCAAAATTGTAGCTGTAAAAGCTCCTGGCTTTGGTGATCGTCGTAAGGAAATGCTTCAGGATATCGCTATCTTAACAGGTGGAACAGTTATTTCGGAAGAACAAGGTTACCGTTTGGAAGATGCCGACCTGAGCTACCTCGGACAAGCAGAAAAAATCAATATCGATAAAGACAATACCACTATTGTTAGCGGTAAAGGTGCAAAAGAAGGTATAGTTGCCCGCGTTAGCCAGATTAAAGCACAGATCGAAACTACCACTTCGGATTACGATCGTGAAAAACTACAGGAACGTCTAGCTAAATTAAGCGGCGGTGTTGCAGTTATCTATGTTGGTGCAGCCAGCGAAATCGAAATGAAAGAAAAGAAAGATCGTTTCGTTGATGCACTGCATGCTACCCGCGCAGCTATCGAAGAAGGTACAATTCCTGGCGGTGGTGTCGCTTACATCCGTGCTATTACGGTTTTGGAAAATGTAAAGACCGACAACCAGGACGAAGAATTAGGTATCAAGATCGTGAAACGCGCTCTCGAAGAACCACTTCGCCAGATCGTAGAAAACGCAGGACTCGAAGGTTCAATCATAGTTCAGAAAGTGAAAGATGGTAAAGACGATTTCGGTTTCAATGCACGCACCGAAGTATACGAAAGTCTTTATTCTTCAGGTGTTATCGATCCTACCAAGGTAGCTCGCGTAGCTCTGGAAAATGCAGCTTCAATTGCCGGAATGTTACTCACTACCGAGTGTGTGATTTTCGAAAGCAAAGATGAAAAAGAACCAGCTATGCCAAATCCTGGTATGGGCGGTATGGGCGGAATGTACTAAGCTACAACCCACTCAAATATATTTTGTTTCAAAGCCCTGCTTCGGCGGGGCTTTGGCGTTTTGAAAAGGTTGAAATCCGAAATGTGTTTATTTCAACTACAATGTAATCTATCAGGCTTATTTTCTGCCAGAAAACTATTTTTAGTAGTTATTAACCTAAAGCATTTGACCTTAATACAAATTGTACCTTTACAAAAAAATATCAATGGATCAACGACTGATTGAATTTGAGCGGCTTCTGAAAATAATGGACGAACTCAGGGCGCAATGTCCCTGGGACAAAGAACAGACTTTTGACTCGTTACGACATCTTACAATCGAAGAAACATACGAACTTTCGGATGCCATCCTGGAAAAGGATTTGGTTGAAATACGCAAGGAACTTGGCGATTTGATGCTGCATCTTGTGTTTTATGCCAAACTTGGTGAGGAAGCCGGGTCATTTGGTATTGCTGATGTGCTCAAGGGTATCAATGAGAAACTGATTGGTCGTCATCCGCATATATATGGAGATGTAAAGGTGAACAGCGCTACCGATGTTAAGGACAATTGGGAAAAGATAAAACTTACCGAAGGTCGCGAATCGGTACTCGAAGGAGTTCCAATGTCGCTTCCGGCGATGGTTAAAGCCTACCGGATTCAGGACAAGGTTCGTGGCGTTGGATTCGACTGGGATAATGTAACTCAGGTTTGGGAAAAAGTTGAAGAAGAAATTGCCGAGTTGAAACACGAACTCAACAATGGCCATGACAAAGACCGCACTGAAGATGAATTCGGTGATTTGTTGTTTGCCCTCATCAACTATTCCCGTTTTATTGATGTAAATCCCGAAACGGCACTCGAACGCACCAACCGAAGGTTTATGAGCCGCTTCAAACATCTTGAAAAAGCAGTGAAAGCAGATGGGAAAGATCTGCATAAGATGAACCTGGCTGAAATGGATGTATACTGGGACAAGGCAAAAGCAGCAGAAAGCTGAATCGGCATTGAAAACGCTTCTATTTAGCTATTTCTGATTCATTAATAAGCTTTTATAAATGAAATTTTTTACGATTTAAGGTTGTTTTTTAACAATATTAGATATAAAGTTCATTGTCATGAATTATATATTTAGTCAAACTGAAAGTGGTTTACAGTGCTTTAGCCTAAAAAAAAGTATAAGAGCGCATTCAAAATATTTGTAAGTTTGAAAAAATAAAAATGAAGCAAGACCTGATATGCAATCCAAATCACTCAAGAAGTTTATCTATCTGGCTATAGCTGCGGCCGTAGCCACAATTGCGCTTAAACTCTTTGCTTATTTCCTCACTGGTTCTGTTGGATTATTTTCCGATGCTCTTGAGTCGGGTGTTAATCTTATTGCAGCTGTAGTTGCGCTTTTCATGATTACACTGGCCGAAAAACCTGCCGATGAGGAACATGCCTATGGCCACCATAAAGCAGAATATTTCTCGAGTGCCATCGAAGGTGGTTTGATTGTACTTGCTGCGTTTAGCATTATCTGGTCAGCCATACCAAGGATTATACACCCTCAGGCTCTTGAAAATGTAGGAATCGGACTCCTCGTTTCTTTTGGTGCTTCCCTGATTAACCTCGCAGTTGGTTTAATACTAATTAAGAACGGGAGAAAAAACCATTCCATCACACTCGAAGCTGATGGAAAGCATTTGATGACAGATGTTTATACTTCGGTTGGCGTTTTAATTGGAATTGGTGTAGTAAAACTAACCGGTTGGCTTGTACTTGATGGTATTGTTGCCATCGGAGTTGCCCTGAATATCGTCTGGACAGGATATCAATTGATGCGTCGGTCAGCATTGGGCCTTCTCGATTCTTCTATTCCGGAAGCTGAACGATTGAAAATTACTAAAATGCTTGATCTTTATAAAGACCAGAATCTGGAATACCATTCATTAATGACGCGTCAGGCAGGACAGCGCAAGTTCATTGCACTTCATATCCTGTTGCCAGGTCAATTAACCATTCAGGAAGGTCATGATTTAGTTGAAAAGATCGAAAGAGATATACGCAATCTTTTTGACGCCCCGGTTACAGTTTTTACCCATCTCGAACCTGTTGAAGATCCACTGTCAATGAAAGATATTGGGATTGACAGGCAGGATGTAGCATTTTAAAAGAAATATTTTTTTTAGAGAATTGAAGGGGCAAAACTGTGTCGGATTTAATCTTTAATCCTTTTGTGCTGCAAATTAAACCATCAAAAAAGGATAAAAAAAAGGTGGAATGACCCACCTTTTTTGTTGAACTGCAAACTACACTTTATTTTTTTTGAAGCTACTAATTGTGACCGTGGTGGTGCCCGTGATAGCAGCGAGGATCTTGGTCTAGAATTAACAGTGCAACAAAAAACCCGCGATGTTTTCACAAACGGGTTTTCTGCCTGATGATAACCGATTAAGGCATGCTTGGCACTTGTTTTGCGTCAGCCGGGATTTCTCCAGTAAGCGACTTCAGAAAAGCTGAAATGTCACCATTTTGTTCAGGAGTTATTTCTTTATTTAGTTGTCCCTTAGCCATAATTTGAACCATTTTGTCCAATTCTTTCACACTTCCATCGTGAAGATAAGGCCAGGTTTCAGCTATATTGCGCAGCGACGGAACTTTGAAAAAGTATTTATCGGCTTCACTTTTTGTAGCCTGCATCTTGCCTTGGTCATCTACACTACTTCCTGTAAGTTCTTTGTGTGAGCCGAAAAGCGGGTATTTCTGGAACATATTTCCGCCAAGCAGTGCCCCGCTGTGACATGTGGTACAGCCTGTTTCCATAAATGTATGAAGGCCTTTAATTTCCTGATCATTCATTGCAGTGAGATCACCTCCGAGGAATTTGTCAAATTTGCCAGGGGTTATCAAGGTGCGTTCAAAGGCAGCTATCGATTTCCGCATATTAGTAAATGTAACCGGTTGTTTTTCGCCGGGGAAAGCAGCGCTAAACATTTTCTTGTATCCTTCGTTTTGAGCCAGGCGCGCAATTACTGCTTTTTCATCAGGCATTGCCATTTCGGCCGGATTCATAACTGGTCCACCTGCCTGTTCTTCTACATCTTTCATCCGGCCATCCCAGAATTGTACAAAATGTAATGCTGAGTTCAAACTGGTAGGTGAATTTCGGGTTCCTAACTTGCCGTTATCACCAGGACTGGTCGATTTGTTGTCAACTCCAAAAGTAGCCAGGTTGTGACAAGTGTTACAACTTTGGGTATTGTTCTTCGAAAGCCTGTTGTCGTAATAAAGCGTTTTGCCAAGCAACACTTTCTCGGGAGTTACTGCATTTTCGGGATTTGCAGCTTCGTTGGGTAATGGCTGGAATACGTTTTTTGCTAAAAGTAAGACTGAATCGGCTTTAATGCCGGATGCTTGCTCTTTGTTTTGCTTGTTCTTGCACGAAATGGTGAATACCATTATAACTGCAACTGTGAGGATAAAAAGTTTTTTCATATCTAAAAGTTTTTTTTGAATATTCACAAAGTTAGTGAGATTTCAAATGTGTATAATCCTGATATGTAGTTTATAAAGATTCTTATTAACAAGTGAAAATTAAGCGAAACTTCAGTAAGCCTTAAAAATTTGTGGTTATATTCATATTGAATTGCATAAAAAAACGGGAATACCAAGGGTATTCCCATTTTGAAATATGACGATATTCAATCAGACTTATTTATTAAAATCCGTCCTGTTCGCCGTTTTCGCCACTGCCGGTATCCTTCGAAAGTTTTTTATTGTAATTATTGAGTTGCATTTGTAACCCTACATAAAAAACCCGCGATTCACGGTAACGCATACTTTCCGTAGTAAAGCCATTACCATTGGTCGTTTCGTAAAAAGTGCGGGTGTTGAAAACATCTGTTAACCGGATGCTAAGTGATAGTTTATTTTTTAAAAAATCCTGTCTGAAAGATGCGTCTGCATAATACTGCTCTTTGTGATACTCCTGAATATTACGGCTTGGTGCATTGTAATTGCCGATTACCTGGAACGATCCGCTTTTCCATGGGAAAAACGATAGATTCAAACGTGAATTCCATGAGAAAAGCTGGGAACCTTGAATATTCTGTTCCGGAAGCGCACTCATCATATCCTGGAAGAAGGAAACATTGGCATTAATCTTAACCCATTTTTGCGGGCTGATTGTGCCGATAAGTTCCATACCATACTTGGTAGAAGTATTGATATTCATAGGCATAGTAAGAGTTACACCATTAGCTTGTATCTGTGTTATATCTTCTACAACATCTTTCGTACGGTTATAAAAAATACTCGTTGTAAGCGAACTGGTTTTCCAGTATTTCTGCATCCCCAACTCCAGGGAAGTTGCAAATTCAGGTTTCAGTGCAGGATTACCGGTTTGGATATTCAGTGAATCTGAATAGTCAATATAGGGATTTAATTCGCGTGGCGAAGGCCTTTGAACACGTCGGCTGTAACTGAATTGCAATTCTCTTTCTTTCCCTAAATCATATTGAGTATGAAGTGATGGGTATAACTGGAAATAGTTGCTGTTGTAGTCGGTATTGGATTGAAAAACCTTTGATTTCGTAAACACTTGTTCTAAACGCAGGCCAGCCTGGTATTTAAGTTTACCGATCGAATTTCCATAAATCCCATATACCGCATACAACTGGTCGGTATAATCGTACTGGTTCCGCAGATCTTCCTGATTTACCCATCCTGTTGTATCATTGAAATAACTGTAAGTATAATTCATTGTCATATCGCGCAGTGCAGCCTTGTAGCCAGCTTCTATACGGCCATTTTCATTCATAGGATACACATAATTACCCTGAATGGTTAAAGCTTTATTGGCGTTAACTGCATCGTTTTTTTGAAGAAATGGATCGCCTATTGGTTCAGAACCCGGTGAAATAAAATCCTTTTGGGTGATATCAGCTCCGTTTTCCATGTGATTTGAACTGTAAATCACATCATTGGTAAATTCCCTGCCTTTCTGTGGGAAAAGGTGCTTATAGGAAAGCGTATAATCATAAGAATTTACACTGCGTATTGCGTCATTCTGTCTTTCAAAATACCGCATCAGGGAATTGGAGCCATTATATTGACTGTTCAATGTTGTTCCGGTAGAATTGAAGGACATATTACGGTTTATAACACTAAATGTCAGGTTGTTCCGCGTGTCGAAATAATAATCAATGCCTCCGCTCAGGCTGTACATATTCCTGTCCATTGAGCCCGACTGGGTTTGTTTCAGTATATCAGAGACAACGTCGCTGCTTGTGGTTGTTCGCGTACTTTCCATTGATGTTTTCATATGGTTCAACCTGCCATCAGCTCCTACAAAAACGTTGAATTTATCCCTGCGATAGTTAAGATTGAAAGAGCCATTGTATTTGTCGCCGGTACCTGCATTTCCTGAAATAATACCGTTAAATCCCTGGAGGGCCTTCTTTTTTAATACAATGTTGATGATACCGGTGGTTCCATCGGGATCGTACCGAACCGAAGGATTGGTAATCACTTCAACACTTTCGATGGCATTGGCAGGTATTTGATTTAACACATCGCTGGTTGAAACTCCGGTCTGGCTCGAGGGCTTCCCATCGATTAAAAGCGTGATATTAGGATTTCCACGTAAGCTCACATTGCCTTCTGCATCTACAGAAACAGAAGGGACATTTTCCATAACATCAGTTGCAGTTCCGCCGCCAATAGCCATATTCTTATCAACTGTAATCACTTTTTTGTCCAGGTTATTAGTAATCATTGCTTTCTGCGATGTAATTACAACTCCCGAAAGGGAAGAAGAATTTGGTTGAATTGAAATATCACCCAGCTTAATGTCAGCATTTTGATTGGAAATATTTACGTTCGGGATCATTCTGGTTTCATATCCTATAAACTGAACTCGAACGTAGTATTTGCCGGGTTTAATTTTTTCGATTAGAAATTTCCCTTTGTTATCCGTTAGTGATCCGGTTACCAGGGTGCTGTCGGCATTGCGAAACAATACAACACTGCCGTATTCAACGTGTTCATTGGTTGCAGCGTCATGCAAAGAACCGGTAATAATGCCGAAACCTTCTTTAGGGCCGTTGCCTGGGGCATTGGTTTTGCCACCGGGCTGTTGTGCAAAAACCGTAATTCCGGAAATGAAAAAGGTAAGAATAAATAGCAGGGTTGTACGATTGTAAGCCTTCATAACAAAATTTAGATGGGAATTTGACAGATGAAATACAGATAGGTTTAAAACTGAATTACTTTTTAACAAATTTTATTTTTTATCGGAGTGCGAAAGTAATTCTTTTGGAATTCAGGGTAGGTTTTTAACAATATTTTAACATAATTTAATATCGGAATGCCTGTCACGTCTGGGATAACAGAGTTGTGGCACTAAAATGAAATAAAGATAAATATTTTCAAAAATTTCTGATGATGGCCTTGATGTGAACCTGAATTTAAAAGACTGCTATCATCCCATTACCGATACCCCTATCAATCTTCCAATTCCAAAGGTGATAGCTGCCGCCGCCAATCCAAAAACAACTTGCCTCAAACCTGAATACCACACGCTCTTCCCCGTAAATAAGGTTATCGCAGCGCCTATAAGGAACAATCCAAGGGCACTTAACCCGGTACTTATTAAAATTGCTTTCAGCCCGTTTGTGAAGAAAAATGGAATTACAGGAATGATTGCACCAACTGAAAACAATAAAAATGACGTTACTGCCGCTTCGATGGCAGAACCTTTCAATTCATCCGGATTTATCCCCAACTCTTCCCTCACCAATATTTTGTGCGCCTCATCTGTATCCAGTATAACAGAAGCCGCCATTTTTCTTGCCTGGTCTTCAGGAATTCCTTTCGATTGATAAATCAACACCAGCTCTTTCTCTTCACCTTCTGGATTGGCCTGAAGTTCGTCCATCTCCAGTTGCATCTGATTTTCAGAGAGTTCCTGCGAACTTTTCACTGAAATCCATTCACCCAAAGCCATTGATAAAGCACCCGCAAGAAGTCCTGCCATACCTGCCAATAAAACGCCTTGTTGACCGCTTGTTGCACCGGCAATTCCCATTACCAGGCTGAAATTGGAGACCAGTCCATCGTTACCACCCAATACTGCAGCCCGCAATGCGTTTCCACCAACGGAACGATGTCGTTTTTCGAACCGTGCAAGGCTTGTTCCCGAAACCTTGGGATGATTATTTAAAATATTGGTCAGGATTGAAACATGTGCCGTATCCGATAGGGAAGGGACAGAATTACTTTTCTTCCTGGCACTTACAATAGATGATGAGATGCTTTTTTCTGTATCCAGTAGCACTCCCAAAAGGTAATTGTATCCCAAAACCTGGCCTATTGACTTCAATATACGGGCTCTTGCAGAAGGTTTTGGCATCAATGACAAATCAAAATTGCTTTTCTTCATAAAAGCGATGGCATGGCTCTGCTCTATTTCACTCATTTGTGAGAAAACATCAGCTACATTAGGGTCTTCTTCGTTTTCGGACAACAATTTGTATAGAAAACTTGCATCAATTTCGGTTTGAATGTTTTTTAAATTCATCGTTTCATCAACTAATAATTATGGATAAATTATGCGCAATAAAGAAGCTTTTTTTTGCCTTTTATTCGGACAGAAGGTTTTATTTTTCCATATATTCTTTCAATGCACTTTCGAGGTCGTGAAGAGGCTTTAACGAAATTTCGGTACCGCTTTCGCCGTGAACGCTATAATCAAATGGATTGTCAAGGTCCTTGATCAGCAAAAACATGTAGGAAATAAGGAAAGTAATAAGCAACGTCAAAAACAGAGATGCATAGAAAGGTTCGATTCTGATAACAATCAAACCGGCGGCTACTAAAAATCCCATAGCTTCAAGTATGGCGTAAGCCGAACCAACAAAGTCTGTATCCCTGATTGTATCAATTCGCAGTATCATTTTTCTCAAGCTGTTCTGTTCGTTCTTAAGTTTTATGATATAGTTTGCCTGCACACCTTCTTTATCGAATTCGATAAAAAAATCATTCATCACGCTTATCTTCTTTAAAATGGATTGAGTCCGTTCTTTTTTATAGAACCAATCTTTCAGGGAAATGATGATTGACTTCTGGAATTCGATAAACTGAAGGGCTGTTTCCGAGTTTTTAGTTTTGTAAATGGTGTAGGTATCATCAAATAAGGTTTTGATGGATGCCGAAAGTTCGCTGGGAATCTTTTCGCTTTCCTTATAATCGGAAAGCACACCACTTATAAGAAACCCAATCAGGAATATAGTGCCGGCCACTAAACTGGTGAAAAGTGCATTTAACTCCATGATCTCAAATCCCAGGTAATGGGATCCAAACTTCAACAGAGCGACCAAAAATACGGCCGGCAAGATTTTAAATGCAATTGACCATTTCTGCCAGATTCTCTTAGAGGATTTGTTAATTACTTCCGTAGTATTCATAGGATTGAGAATTTGAGATTTTGGCAAAATTAGTTCATTAGGATTGAATAGGAGATTCTTGTTGTGACAAAAGTTTTCTCCCGCAAAGTTATCCTTGTATGAATTCTGTGTTAATCTTAGTCCGAATCTTCATTTTCCTTTGCCGGTTGTTCCTTGTTTTCGCTTTTAATGTCAATCTTCTGGTTAAGCGCCGAATAAGGAAATATAGCGATAGCAGACACAATTCCAACAGTTGCAAGTATTTTCTGAAATGAACTCAGTTTTATGCTTTCACCTTCAATGTTTTTATAACCGGTAAACATAGACTGTAATGTGCCCACTTTTTTATTATAAATGAAATCGACCAAGTTGCCCAACAAATGGGATATTACAAGTGCAATCACAACATTAACGGCTATTTCATGTATTCCCTTCAGTG
This sequence comes from uncultured Bacteroidales bacterium, assembly GCA_903913645.1. Taxonomy (GTDB): domain Bacteria; phylum Bacteroidota; class Bacteroidia; order Bacteroidales; family UBA4417; genus UBA4417. Next base: position 15,175 of record CAIWMA010000104.1, read on the forward strand.
TATGTGATGACAATCCCACACTGACCGAACTGAAAAATCCCTGGCCTTTAGATGCCAGAAGCAATGAGCCGGAAACTACAATTAATAAACCGATCACTATTATTCCCAGCATTACCAGGGATGCTGCCGGGTTATGGCTTGGTGATTTGCTTTTGCTGGTTTTCATATCTGCCAAAAAGGATTTCAGCGCAGTGATTCCAAGAGGGAAATCAGAAAAGCGGGAATATTTTGGTCCTGCGAATCCCCAAATAATCCTGAATAAAAGCAGTATTCCCACAGCATAGCCAATGGATGAATGAATATTTAAAAGTTCTTTCTCTTCAGCC
>CAIWMA010000105.1 GCA_903913645.1 uncultured Bacteroidales bacterium
GGAATATCTCCGCAAAGGAATTGCCGCAGGAATTGACATAGATGCTTTTGCGCCCAGGCTATCATTCTTCTGGGGTGTTGGCATGAACCATTTCATGGAAATTGCCAAGATGCGTGCCGCCCGCATGCTTTGGGCTAAAATCGTTCAGCAGTTCAATCCGAAAGACCCAAAATCGATGGCATTGCGAACCCATTCGCAAACTTCAGGATGGAGCCTTACCGAACAGGATCCGTATAACAATATTACTCGTACCTGTGTTGAAGCCTTAGCTGCTGTTTTAGGACATACACAGTCGCTGCATACAAATGCCCTGGACGAAGCCATTGCTTTGCCTACCGATTTCTCGGCACGTATTGCACGTAATACTCAGATTTATCTGCAGGAAGAAACCAATGTTTGTAAAGCGGTGGATCCATGGGCAGGTTCATACTATGTTGAAACATTGACTCATGAAATTGCACACAGTGCATGGAAATTGATTGAGGAAGTGGAAGAACTCGGCGGAATGTCGAAAGCCATTGAAACCGGTATTCCAAAAATGCGCATCGAAGAAGCTTCGGCCCGTCGACAGGCTAAAATTGATGCAGGCAGAGATACAATTGTTGGAATCAATAAATACCGTTTAGCCAAGGAAGATCCGATTGATACACTTGAGATAGATAATACCTCGGTGCGTTTATCACAGATCGAACGACTAAAGAAACTGAGAGCCGAACGCAATAACGAAGAAGTTCAATCAGCGTTGGATGCGCTTACCAAATGCGCCGAAACCGGTGAAGGCAACCTTCTGGCCTTAGCTATTGATGCAGCGCGCAAACGTGCTTCGTTAGGAGAAATTTCAAGTGCACTAGAAAAAGTTTATGGGAGGTACAAAGCTGTGATCAGATCAATATCAGGAGTATACGCTTCAGAAAGCCAGGGTGACGAATCCTATTTGAAAGCTTGTAAAATGGCCGACGAATTTGCAGCATTGGATGGCCGTCGTCCACGTATTATGATTGCAAAAATGGGTCAGGATGGCCACGACCGCGGCGCCAAAGTTGTAGCCACAGGTTACGCCGATATAGGCTTTGATGTAGATATGGGTCCTTTGTTCCAGACTCCCGCTGAAGCAGCCCGCCAGGCTGTCGAAAACGATGTGCATGTACTCGGTGTTTCGAGTCTCGCAGCAGGACATAAAACACTGGTTCCACAAGTTATTGAAGAGTTGAAAAAACTCGGCCGCGAAGATATTATGGTTATTGTTGGTGGTGTAATTCCTTCGCAGGATTATGACTTCCTTTATAAAGCAGGCGCCGTTGCTATTTTCGGACCTGGAACCAAAATCCCTGCAGCTGCCATTCAGATGCTGGAGATATTGATCAGCAGCAGAAAATAAAAATCTAGATTCCCTGAATTAAAAAACCCATACCGGTAAGCCGATATGGGTTTTTCCTTTTAAGTGATTTGGCTTTGCCTGCCTATTTTTTAACCAATTCTTTAATTGTTACCTGGGGAGCCAGTACATTATTTACTTTCTCGGAAACAACAGCCTTTTTCAGGTTAAATGAACCGGTGAGTTTTATATCAGATGATGAGGCGCCAATCAACACCTCATACTTACCTGCATCTGCAATCCATGCTGATGCGTCAGTATTAAATGAAGATAAGTCTCTTGCATTCAATGTTAAACTCAGTGTTTGTGATTCCCCGGGTTGCAACAATTTTGTTTTTGCAAAACCCTTAAGTTCACGTTTAGGCTTGTCAATCTTACTTACAGGTGCTGCAATATAAAGCTGAACAACTTCACGGCCAGCCACTGAACCCGCATTCATTACAGTAACACTAACCGATTGTTTTCCTTTAAAATCAGGAGAAGCAACTTTCAAACCGCTGTAATCGAATTTCGTATAGCTTAAACCAAAGCCAAATTCATAAGCTGGTTTCACACCAAATGTTTCGTAATACCTATAGCCAACATAAATACCTTCTTCATATATAATTTCGGTTGGTGTAGGGAATAAAAAACCGGCAATCCATCCTAAATCAACTCCTTTAGGCATTTCAGGAGTTTTTCCTGTTGCTCTGCCGGGGAAATTGGAAGCTGAAGGAACATCTTCATATTTCATCGGGAATGTCGACGTTAGTTTGCCCGAAGGATTTACTTTACCGGAAACAATATCAGCAATGGAATTGCCTGTTTCCTGTCCGCCCTGCCATGCAAGTACAATTGCATCTGGCATATCGCGCCACGAAGCAACTTCAACAACTCCGCCAGTATTCAGTATTACAATCACCTTTTTCCCGACTTTATGAAAAGCCGTTGAAACCCTGGCGACCATACTCAACTCTGTTTTTGTAAGTTTAAAATCACCTTCCACATTTTTACGATCATTCCCTTCGCCGGCATTACGACCTATAGTGATAATTGCAGCATCACACTCGTCGGCCAGAAGTTTGGCAGAAAGCATTTCCACGCCCATTTCTGATTCTCCGGAATTTGGTTCCAACAAAGCTGCAATCGGATCAGCTGGTTTTTGTTTTTTCGATTTTGATTCATTAATATAATTTTCATACTGAGCTTTCAGCGTTTTCTCCAATTCAAATCCGGTATTAGCCAGACCCTGGCTGATAGTAACAGTGTAAGCTTCATTCACATCACCACTGCCCGTGCCTCCGCTAAAGGTTTCGTAGCTTGCATTTCCAAATGTCGCAATCTTTTTAATTGAACTACCCAGAGGCAAAGCATTATTGGTATTTTTCAATAGAATAACACCTTCGGTTGCAGCTGCCCGTGCAACTTTTGCATGGTCAGTCAAGTCGGGTTTATCCGAATACTTATATCCTTTAAAGTGAGGCGAATTGAGCATAACGGTCAAAATCCGTTCTACATTTTTATCAAGTACTTTTATATCCAGTTTCCCAGTATTAACAGCATTAATCATTTCAGTTACCTGTTTCGGTCTGCCTGGCATAATCATATCATTACCGGCTTTCATCTGAGCAATACAATCTTTTCCACCATACCAGTCGGTCATTACAAAGCCTTTAAATCCCCACTCGGTGCGGAGGATTTTTGTCAGCAGGTCATAATTTTCGGAAGTAAAAACTCCATTCACAATGTTATAGGATGACATCACCGTCCAGGGCTGAGCCTGTTCGACAGCAATGCGGAAGCCTTCGAGGTAAATTTCACGTAATGTCCTCTGGCTCACAATTGTATTGAGCGAATTACGGGAATCTTCGGAATTGTTGGCTGCAAAATGTTTCAGCGAAGTTCCGACACCTTGCGATTGAACGCCATTGATCATAGCTGCTGCGATGTTCCCTGTCAGAAAAGGATCTTCGGAATAATATTCAAAATTACGGCCGCAAAGCGGGTTACGGTGAATGTTGATAGCAGGAGCAAGGAGAACATCGGAACCATATTCGTGTACTTCATTGCCCATGGCAGTTCCGACTTTTTTCACAAGTTCTGTATCCCAGGTGGATGCCAGTAAGGTAGCAACCGGGAATGCGGTGCAGTAATACGTTTTGGAATCATTTGGCCTCTGCGGCTGTATACGCAATCCTGCAGGGCCATCGGTTAAAACCATAGGAGTTATTCCAACACGCGGTACCACATAGGATGTACCGGCAGCTCCGGGTACGAGGTCGATGGCGCTCATGGCAGGCACAGCGGTTTCATTTTTCTTAACTCCTGACAAATCGGGAAAATCGCCACCGGTACCAACTACAAGCTTAACTTTTTCTTCGAGTGACATAGCTTTCACCACAGCTTTTACGGAGGATTTACCCAATTGTGGTGCCTGGGACTGAGCATTAACGGACAGCAGACCTGCAATACCGGCAATAATTGCGTTTGACATAATTCGGCTTAATTGAATTTTCATCACTTAGGATTTGTTATATAAATAATTTCGGAAAGTTTTCATCGCATTAATATAAGAGAAGAAAAGCCTTGCATAGGAGATCAAAAAAAGTGTCGGATAACTTTCGCATCCGAATAATAAAAATACAACAAAAAACAATGAAATAGCCTTTTCCCGAATATTTTATATCTACTTAATATTGTGTATTTTAACACATTAATACTAGATTTACAGCAGCCAAAAAACAGAAAAGCACGGCAGATTTTATAGAAAAATAGCTTTTGATAGTGTATTTTCGACACTTTGTGTAATCTAAATAAAACTTTTTCATCAGCTATATAAAATTTCCATTAATGAGGATAAAATAATTTATTACAATTTCATTGCATACATTATATAGGTTTCATACTTTTGAATACCAAATTATTCAATTTTATATAACTCATTTTATATGCATTTTACCTGCCGATTCGCTACATTTCTGCTAATTGTTCTTTTATTGTCAGCAGCATTTACTCCGGCTTACACACAGAATACGCATTCTGACTCATGCAGCCGTTTGAAGTTCCATTCCCCAATTGAGCAGGAAGGATTCAATTTATTGTGTTCTGGTCAAAAGCCTGATTATCTCACGATGGCTGTAGCTGTAAATCCAAACTCAGACTTTACAGACTTGAAAACGATCAGGCAAGTTATAACGACAGAAGCCAGCCTTCTGAAAGCCAAAATGATGGATATAAAAAAACCTGTCGAAAAGTTAAAATATGTTTTCGATCACGTTCAAAAGACATATTTAAAACAATATGACCTGGACGCTGATTTCTCTGAAATGTTCGAAAACGGAAAACACAATTGCCTTACTGCAACCCTATTGTATTCGTTACTTTTAGATGAACTGTCGATAAAGCACACCATAAAGTTCATGCCTGGCCATGTATACCCGATTGCATACGCAAATGATGTTCCCTATATATTTGAAACAACTGACCCTGTGCATGGATTCGTTGAATTGAATGGAACTGTGCAGAAAAATGCAATTCAAAGCATGCGCCTTATGCAGTTTATCACCTCTGATAATGGTAAAGGCAAATCAACCAGCGATCTTTTCGACAGGTATTATATCAAACTGAATAATACTGAAATGAAAGGGCTTGTTGCATATCAATATACAAACGCATCCTTCGTTGCCATGTTGAAACAGGATTATCTGACAGCATATGATCTGACAGCAAAAGGAATCCTGCTCGCCCCAATGGATGAGATGTATATATTGCAGGAAGAATTGCTTAAACAAGCAATTGCCCAGGCTAATAAAACTTCTTCTTTAAGAGCGGAGTTGTTGACGGCATATTATAATTCTACCAAAAACGAGAATAAGAAAAATCAGATTGCCGATGAATTCCATCAAAGTGCTTACCTTATTCTTTTCAGTTCTTTTCCTTCTCCAGACTCGCTTCTACCTGTTTATAATGCATTCTACAATGGAATAAAGGATGAGGATGTTCGTAAAGTTCTGGAAAACATCTATACAGAAAGTTACTTGTCATACCTGAGATCAAAAGAAAAGCAGGATGATGCATTTGAGTTTGTTTATAAGTTGTATGTAAAAGGAAACAATTCCACTTTTATTAAGGGTCAGATGCAGCAAAACATTAATACACTTTCTGATCAAATACGATATGGAAACAATCCACTTAGCGGTTATGATTCACTAGCTTTACACTACCCGGCTTTAATGGATTTTGATATCTTTAAATTCAACCGGGGTAATGCCATTCTGAACTCCGCGGGACAAGCTTTTCGCAGAAAGGTCCCGGATGAAGGCGAAAGATTGCTCGAAGAGTTTAATAAAGCTGCTTATTTTAACGAAAAATCCATATATGCCTGTAACCCAGCTTCTGTTTATAGCCTGGCGGGGTCTTGCTATTTTAAAATGGGAAACATTGCAAAAGCCAAAGCTTCACTTAAAAAAGGATTAACTTTCGATCCGGATAATTATGAAATCAAACAAAAATTAAATGAGTTGAAATAGAAATCTTATCTATCAATAGCGAGATTATAAAGTCGCTGCAATCGCATCGTATTTCCCATTGATGTTTTATACTGAGCCTCAAGAATAAGTTTCTTCATTATGTAACTGGTTGATGAAACCGGCACTTCAAGAATGCCTGCATCTCCTGATATTTTCAGTAATTCCCTCGATTCAGGATTAGATTGAGGCGAAGCATAATATTTTACATCATTGCGGGGAGTTGAAAGGCTTATTTTAAGATAATATTTCCCTTCAAGTGCCGAATGATCAACCGCTGTAATCACCAGGCTATTATTAACTGGTATTAGTGTACCGTCTTTCGCAAATTCCTTAACGCCTGGCTGAACTTTATCCTTTTTATATGGTACCAGTGCCAATACCTGTCCTTGTTCATTGTATTTTGTATCAATACTGTCTTTTTCTCCATTAATGAAATAACAAACGGAGAAAGGCTTACCATTCTTAAAATAGAAAGTGCACTTTCCATTTCGGTGATCATCCTTATAAATGGCATCCATATAAAGTTTACCATCAGGAGTGTATTCCCTTACACGGCCATTGGTTTTTCCGTCTTTTGATTCGATAATGTAATGCAATTTCCCATTTTCGGAATAAACAGCCTTTTCCCCGGCTTTAAGACTGTCGGCTGCAGTGCCTGTAGTGCCACCAGACTTGCTATTACAACCAGAAATTACAAAAATGAAAATGGATACTGAGATTAAAAAAGCAAGGAATTTCATATGTTTTTTTTTGAAAATTGTTTGAAAGTGAAAATTGTTGATTTTAAGGTTATACTTAACAGTATGCATTATACTTATTAGTTCAGGTCAGTTCTGGTCAATGATATCTTAATCAGTTAACACCTTTGTTTTCGGATACCTCGCCAGGAAAACAAACCCGTTCTTTTTATACAATAATTTCATGGCAGGAATAAGGTGTTTCCATTCGTTGTAATGCGGTTCCTTTAATACAAGGTAAAAAGGGCGGTCGATATTCCCGGTAAGCAACCACAAAGGTTTAACGCAGGCATCGGGCATTTTATTTGTGTAAAAGAGCGGTGCATAACTGAAATAGCCTGAATTGAGGACATAGCACTTCTCGGTAGCTTTTGATTTATAGAAATCAATTACAGCACGTTGTGAATACTTTTCGATACGGTAAGGAAAAACTAGAATAAGGAGTGCTATAAATACAATGGTTCCTGTAAAAAGCACCGTCAATGCTTTGCTGATTGATTGCCTGTGAGCCAGAACAACTGAATATATAACAGCTAAAATCAGGATTAATCCGATTACCCATTCAAATCCTGTCCATTTCACATCGGCCTGTAGGTTGGCAACGGCAAAATTATCTTTAATTACACCTGAACTTATTATTCTATCCTTAAACCGCTCAACCAGAGGCAAAACCGAAACTACAACAGCAAAAACCGATGCAAACACAAGTAAAAGGGCACTGAACCATTTCCTCCATGGCAATGATCCGTTCAGCAAATCACGAATAGCAAGCGCGGCCAGGAACGTAAGCGGGAAATAGCACAACGAACTGTAATGTACAATCTTGGTTTTTACAATTGAAAACAGTATAAGGACAACCCAGAAAAGAATGAGCATGAGTCCATGAAACTGCTTTTGCGCATCAGGTTGATCTTTTACCCGCCTGAAACGCATCAATGCAAATAACGAAGCAGGGAAAACTCCTACCAGCAAAATCAGAAAGTGATAGAACCATGGTCCGCCATGCCCGGCATCAGGAATCATAAACAACCTTACCTGGTAAAGAATAAATTTCGTTACCATAGCGGCATTGCCGTTTAGCACTTGCACCAGGAACCATGATCCTCCGACAAGAATTGTAAAAAAAAGGAAAACAATGATATCACTAAAACGCAAGGTAAAACCGGGTATTGATTTTAACAGGCGGGATTTGATCCTAAACAATCTGACTAAATCCGGCAGGTATGCAATTGCAACTACAAGGCCAATAATAAGCAATGCAGTAGGACCTTTGGTAAGAATTGCCAGGCCGGTAAAAACGCCCCACAAAGCGGCAAAAAGGAACCTGCGTTTCGCCGTTAGAATCGCTCCTGCCATGTGTAGCTTTACAAAAAACCAAATCGCAGAAAATATCAACAGGTTAAACAAAGGATCGATGATTCCGGAACGAAAATAGAAATGAGGTAAAATGCTGCCTGCATATACAATAACCCACCACATTCCAAAACGCGAATCAAACAGTTTCTTTCCAATATTAAATATGAACAGAAGGGATGCAATTCCGATAACTGCATTAGGAAAGCGGGCTGCAAACTCATTTATGCCAAAGGCTTTCATACTTAAAACCTGCATCCAGATAAAAAGTGGCGGCTTCTCCCAGAAAGGCATGAAATTGATTTGCACATTGAGATAATCGTGGCTAACTATCATTTCGCGGGCACATTCGGCAAAATTAATCTCGTCCCAGTCGAAAAGGTGCACACCTCCAACAAAGGGTATGAAAAGTAATGCAGCTCCAATTATAATAAGGAACTGCAGTTTTATATTGCTGAAGTTTGATCTGATATTCACCTGTGGTATTTTCATCAAAATTAGAAAAACATTTCCATTCACCAAAAAGCATTGATTAATATGAATAACGTCTATTCAGGCCGCCTGTTTACCAGTGATATGCAATATTTTGTTTTTGTTACTAATTTTTTTTCTAGATTTACAGATTCAATCGGGCAAAGTACAGATAGTTTACTTAACTTGAGGTGACTATATACCCCAAAGAACATTTTCTGATAATCGGGCAGTCTTCTTCCGGAGAACAATCTGTTTGAATCTGGAACCAATCAGAAACGATACAAAATACTGATTTGCAGCTTATTGTCTGCATATTCAAGAAGTAAAAACAAAATGGCGAAAAAAGTTAGATTCCGGTGGCCTGCTTTTTATAAGCTTCTTTACGCTTATGTATGTGCGATTCACAGGCTTTACTACAAGCGAATTACAGTAGTTGGAGCAGAGAAAATTCCTGCAAATACGCCTGTTATTTTTGCTCCCAACCACCAGAATGCACTTATGGATGCTTTTGCCGTGATGTTTCCTATTCACAAGCATGTTGTTTTTATGGCACGGGCTGACATTTTCAAGAAACCTGCCATTGCAAAAATCCTTGACTCGCTTCAAATCCTGCCTATATACCGTATCAGGGATGGCTATGCCGAACTTGGACGAAACCAGGAAATATTTGACAAAACGGTTGAAGTTTTAAAATCAAATATTCCGCTTTGTATTCTGCCGGAGGGTAACCATGAAGGGCAGAAGCGCCTGCGCCCTCTAAAGAAGGGGATTTTCCGTATCGCTTTTCAGTCCGAAGAAAGTAATTCCTTTAATCTGAATCTTCATATTATCCCGGTCGGCATCGATTATTCCGGCTATTTCAATGCTGGTGAAGACCTTACCGTTGTTTACGGAACACCCATAAAAGTTGCCGATTACGCCGCACAATACCGCGAAAATGAGCAAAAGACCATCAATACACTAATGCAGTTGCTTGCCGAAAACATGCGAAGTGTTATGCTTCATATCCCTGAAGAGCATTACGCTCTTACCAGCCAGGTTAGTGAAATGTATGAGCCCAATGTATGGAACACTTGTAATGTTAACAGGCAACCCTATAACAAACTTACGATCAGGCAATATATAGTTCAAAAAGTGACTGAAGCATTTGCTCAGCAGCCCGAAAAAGCAAAGGAAATTGGTGATGTTCTTAATGTTTACTCCGCAAACCTCACCAAAGCGGGTATAACAGATTGTATTATGCTGCAAAAAACGCCGCATTTCCTTTTGCTGTTGATCGAAACTATTATCAGCATTGTATTGTTGCCCTTACAGGCTTATGGCATGCTGCTTAACTACATTCCTTTTAAGATACCATTAATGGTTGCATCAAAAATAAAAGACCCGCATTTTAAAAGTTCGATTCAATTCGGAGTTGGATTGTTTTCATTCCCGATTTATTACATTCTTGTTATTTCTGCATTTTTCCTGTTTACAGATGTAAATCTGTTCAGATTGATTTTCGGATTAACACTGCCAGTTACCGGCTTTTTTGCTTTCTACAACTACAAATACCTGAAGCAGTTATGGGGTAAATTCCGGATTTTTAATTTACAGCATTCGAAAACAGAACTATATAATTCGTTACAAAAAGAAAGAAATTACATTATCAATCTTATAAAAGCCACCATTAACAGCTAATCTTATGAAAAAAAATCTACTGTTGATCTTAGTTCTAACCGGGTTCATTCTTGTGCAATTTCCGGCAAGGGCACAAGAAGAAAAATCAAAAAAGGAAGCAAAAAAGCCAACGGGATTGAAATTCGCTGGATTGCCAACCATTTCATTCGATGCCGATATGGGTTTCCAGATTGGCGGTTTGGTGAATGTATTCGATTATGGGGATGGCAGCACATATCCTGAATACAAGCAGTCGCTGAAGCTTGAAATATCACGTTTTACCAAGGGATCAGGGATCAATCAGCTGTTTTATGATTCCAAAAGTTTATTGCCTCACAAAATACGGTTTACTGCCGACATGAGTTACCTTACCGAAAAAGGCCTTGATTTCTATGGCTTTAATGGCTACCAGGCTAAATACAACAAGGCGTTCGTCGACGATAATGATCCTCTTTACAAAACACGCATGTTCTATCGGTACGAGCGAAAGCTTTTCAGGTTAACGGCAGACCTGCAAGGAAAACTTTATGGCGACCACCTTCGCTGGGTTGGTGGAATTGCTTTTGTTTCAATTAAAGCTGCTGCAATTGATACAGCTGCTATGAATAAAAAGAAGGACGATGCCGATAAGTTGCCCTTTACCGAAAATTTATACGACAAATATGTTAAGTGGGGATTACTTAGTGAAAAAGAAAGAGACGGAGGCAATGCTAATTTTTTCAAACTGGGCGTTGTTTATGATACGCGCGATAAAGAAGCCAGTGCTACCAAAGGAATCTGGAGTGAAGCTCTGATTGTATATTCACCAGGATTTTTCTTCAATCCGGAGTTTTCGTTCACCAAATTAGTGCTTATACACAGACAATATTTTACGATAGTTCCTAAAAAACTAACTGTAGCTATACGCCTGGGTTACCAGGGAACCATAGGCGGAACTGCACCGTTCTATTTTGAACCTTATATGATTTCATCCTTTTCATCCGCGACAAAAACTGATGGATTGGGAGGCGCTAAAAACCTCAGGGGAATTATGCGAAACCGAGTTGTGGGCGATGGTGTTGGCTACGGAAATCTTGAACTACGCTGGAAATTCCTGCAAACACATGCCGGAAAAGCTAACCTGGATTTTTCCCTCAATGGCTTTGCTGACGCAGGAATAGTGCTAAAGCCATTCAAAGTTGACGAGAGTAAAATTCCGGTAAATGAGCTCGGCCAATATTTTGACTTCTCTTACAAAAACGACAAGCTTCATCCTTCATTCGGTGCTGGCCTGAGAATTGCCCTTAACGAAAACTTTATACTTGCTGTTGATTACGGTTTCTCAACAAATGCACAGGATGGCCTTAAAGGGCTGTATATTAACGTAGGAAACCTGTTTTAGTCAATCAGGATTACCAGTAAAATATAAAATCCCCGGAACGAAAGATCCCGGGGATTTTTAATATATACTATCCGGTTATTACGATTAAAAATCGAGGTTTGGCTGAACCAACAACTCCATTGTGTTTAGTTCGAGTGCAAGTAAATTCCCAAAACCTGGTTTATCAGTAAGATAAACCCCGTTATCAAGATCGATGAACTGAAATGAATTCGAAATTATGGATTGATGTATAAAATCAAGTGTAACAGGCACATGTCCATGGATGATTTTATATTTCCCGAGTTTTGCAGGATCAATCTTATAATCACGGATCCACATCATGGATTGGGTATCGCTGAAAATGTCATCAAGTTCAAAATTGAATCCGGCATGGACGATAAGGAAATTTTTCCATTTGATGTAATACTCCAGAGATTCTATCCATTCAATATACATTTCCGGAATTGCGCTGACGGTAAAAGCGTTGAAGCTTTGTATGGTGGTTTCACCGCCATATAACAACCAATCCTTGTAATCTCCCGATCGCAATCCAAGCATTTTCCGGAATCCCGATTTTGTTTGTTCTTCCCTGAATACTTTAGCCATGTATTCCTCATGATTGCCTTTGATAACAGCAGTTTTAATCCCGCTTTTTCCAAGTTTCATGATGTAGTCGATTACACCCTTGCTTGATGGCCCACGATCAATTACATCTCCCAGGAAGATAAGGGTATCATCCTGCTGCAGCCCGATCAGATCTTCGACAAGCGTTTGAAGGGTAACCAAGCAACCATGTATATCGGGAATTACCCAGGTTCTCATAATGAATATATAAAAAGGTTCCCATTCCTGAATGGAAAGGGAACCATAATTATTTTACTATTTCTTCGATTTGCCCTGGTTGGCAACTTCGTCCATTAATTTTTTAATAACTTCAGGATCGCCAAGGAAATAATCTTTTACAAAATTCAAATTATCATCAAATTCGAAAACGTAAGGAATACCGGTTGGCAGGTTCAGGTTTACAATATCCTGGTCACTTATGCCTTTAACATGTTTTATTACAGCACGCAGGCTGTTTCCATGGGCAGCAACCAGAATCTGATCATGCTTGCGCAAAGATTCGCGGATTTCGGATTCCCAGTAAGGAACCATGCGATCAACCGTATCCTTTAGCGATTCAGTTACCGGTGCTAGGTTACCAATTGCTGCATATTTAGGATCGAGACGAGGATTGCGTGAATCGTCAGCAGCAAGTTCTGCAGGAGGAATATCATAACTGCGGCGCCATACCAAAACCTGTGCATCGCCATATTTTTCGGCAGTTTCGGCTTTGTTCAGTCCTTGCAGATTTCCGTAATGTTTCTCGTTAAGGCGCCAGCTTTTCTCAACCTGTATCCACATCAGGTCCATTTCTTCCAACACCAGGTTCAGTGTTTTAATGGCTCTTTTAAGATATGAAGTATATGCAAGGCGGAAATCAAACCCGTTTTCCTTCAATACTTTACCGGCTTCGGCAGCTTCTTTAACGCCACGTTCTGAAAGATCCACATCTGTCCATCCCGTGAAACGGTTTTCTTTGTTCCATTCGCTCTCGCCGTGGCGAAGAAGTACTAATTTTTTCATCTTGTTGCGATTTTTTATATATAATTATCTGAATGTCAATAGAATTAAATGTATTTATTATTTTGCAAATGTACAATTATATGATAATTACAGCAAATACTTTTCCGGATTTATGTAAAGATTGTTAAATAAAAGATGTCGGTGGAAAGATATCGGAAATGGGATGTTAGAAGTTGATGGGTTGATAGGTTGAGAGGTTTTGGACTTAGGATTTTAGGCATAGCATTATGGAGAAAACCAGAGATCACAAGGATTCCGTTTTAATTCCGACATTGTACATCTCACATCCGACATCTTAACTCAACAATAAACCGTATTTTAGCAATCAAAATCTCATTGATGAACTTTTATGCCGCCCCCTTCTGGATCAGAGCGATATACCCAAAAGGTTTGGTCTGGCGCATTCCTTCGAGTAAGCGAGAAGTATTTCTCACCTTTGATGACGGACCCATACCCGAAGTCACACCACTTGTTATCAGTATTTTGAAAAAATACGATATAAAAGCAACTTTTTTCTGCGTTGGCGAAAATGTACAGAAACATCCTGAAGTTTTAGATTTACTTCTTAAAAACGGACACTCTGTCGGGAACCATACCTTCAATCATGTAAAGGCATGGAAAACTGATACTGATTCATACTTATCTGAGGTAGAGCGCTGCAACCTGCTGGTAAAAAGCAATTTGTTCAGGCCGCCACACGGACAAATAAACCGGAAAATTACTCACAATCTAAGAAAAGATTACAGGATTATCATGTGGAGCGCATTAACAGGAGATTATAATAAAAAACTCAGTGGAGACCAATGCCTTGCAAATGCTGTAAATAACACCCGGCCCGGTTCAATAATTGTGTTTCACGACAGCCTGAAAGCGCAGGAGCGAATGGAGTATGCTCTGCCAAAGTATATTGAATATTGTCTTGGAGAAGGGTACTCGTTTGGGATATTGGAGTAATTGGGGAATTGGGGAATTTGAAAAGGGGAGAATCGGAGGAATTGGGAATGTTTCAGATTTGAAAATCTATTTACCTCCGTTTTATTATAAACTTCCTGATTTCAATGCCTTGGGGAGAATCTATTCTGAGTAAATACATCCCTGAAGCAAGATGTTGCGTATTAATTTTTAGAAAATATTTACCATCTCCTGCCACTTGAACAGGCTCCGATTTACCATCCAAAGATATTATTTCCAATGAGTTAATCTCATTCAGGTTGTGTTGAACAAAGAGAAAATCACTGGCAGGATTAGGCATCAGGGTCAGAGGTTTACCTGCAGGAAGGGAAAGGGAAATAGTATTATTGTCGGAGACAATCCATAGTTCGGGGTCAAATTGCAGGGAATCGATACTAAAGCCAGGATTTGCCAAGAACTTCTGACCAGAAAATGTATTGTTAAATACCATCAGAGTGTCCTTCCCTTCTCCAAAAAACCGGATTGGCACAGGCATTTCAAAAAAACTGACCGATGCATCCGATTGACTCTGATCGATGGTAACCGATGTATTATTTTCGGGTAACGGCTCAACCGTAACGGTATAGGTTGGGAAACCCTGACCTGTAAACCAATCGGCAAAAAACTCCGTCAGGTCAAGTCCTGATGCTGTTTCCATATGGGTTATAAAATCAGAAGTACGTGCAAAACCATGTTTGAGCTTCGGATCGTTTGTATAGCTTTTCATTCCTTTAAAGAAATTATCATCACCCATAACCCATCGAAGCATATGCAGAATCAAAGCACCTTTGCTGTAGGAAAGTCGCGAATCAAAAATCCTGTTTACACTGGTAGTATCTTCGCAATACACTGAACCGGCAGGCAGACTGCATACTCTTTTTATGTGGTTGTATCTCCAGAGATGGCAGTAAAAAGGCTCAACATACTGATATCGAAGCCCTGCACAAAAGGTTGCAAAGCCTTCATTGAGCC
>CAIWMA010000106.1 GCA_903913645.1 uncultured Bacteroidales bacterium
GGCAATAACTGATTTGTTAAATTTCCTGCGCCAAATGCAAATTTCTGGCCTAATGGTACAATATCCTTCTGAGCTGTTTTGTGCTGTTCCATAGATTTAGGTTTAAAGGTTAGTATTAAAAATAAGTTAGGTATAAATCGGGTGTATTTTTTACTTGCGGTTTCTTTTTTTTGTTTTGACTTATTGAAATACTTTTTTAGGTTTACGGTCGATGGTAAAAAGACCCCAGTGTTTTTCTGGTTCAAGGGCTTCGTGTGAACCTTTCCAGTTCTCATCGAATGCTTCGAAAACGAAAGTCATTATACCCTCTTTTTCGCTCCACTCAACAAGGTCGTTATAATATATTGCCTGAAATTCCTGGCTTACATTTTCGGGATTTATACCACGCCCGTTCGAATTGGTTGCCCAGCCTGCCTCGGTAATAATAACCGGCTTACCGGGGTACCTGTCGGCAATGCCCTGGAAGTTCTGTATGGTATATTCCATGGCCTCGTGAATGCGCTTGTACTCCCAAACCGGGTATGAATGAATGGAAATAAAATCGACTTCTTTAACAAGGTTTTTCAGTTTGTCGTACCAGGGCACATAATTCTCACAGAAAGTAACAGGCTGTTTAGCTTCCTTTTTTATCATCCTCACATAGCTGATCACTTTCTCAACCGAAACATAATGATCAGTCCAGTCAACAGTAGCTTCGTTACCGGCCGAAAGCGAAAAAATAATATCCGGATATTGGTTGGCCAGTTTAATCAGTTTCCTTATTTCGACAACGTTATTTTTCTTATTCTTTTCCAGTTGTTCCTCGCTGAAGATGGTGCCCCATGGGCAACCAAAATTGTTTAACTCCGCTGCTATATAAGCACCAAGCATCACTTTGAAATTTAGCTTTTCATTTTCAATAACTTTCAAAACTGTTTCGGCATGCTCACTACAATCATACAAACGCAGGTAAGTCCAATGATCCTGGATTAACAGCAGGTCTTCCTTTATTTGCTCGTAGGTAGGGAATATTCCCAATTCAGGGCTTTGCCCATCCCGGTAACCTGAATAACAGATTCCTTTCCCGCTTGCAATGCCCAGTATTTTAAATAGATTCATGTGTTGTTTTTAGTTATTCCTGTTTATTTGAGTGGAGAGGGAAAGGTGTAAAATATAAGTTATAAGTTGTAAGATATAAGTTATAAGTTATAAGTTTTGCGAGACTTTATAGTTCTTTTTCACTTTTCACTTTTCACCTTTCACTATTTGCCACCCTGAGCGAAGCCGAAGGGCACTTTTCACTATTTTGTGTACTTAAGTTTTCCGTCTTTATCCCAGAGTCCCCAATATGCTCCCACATCGCCTTCATCGCTCATTTTCCACATTTCGTCGAATGACGAAAAATAGAACACATCTATATCATCTTCCTTACTCCAATTCTGTGTATTGATAAAATACCGGATCGCGTTGAATAAAGAAGGCACAGAATCCTCAAAAGCAGTTCCACGGTTTGGCCAGCCGGTTTCGGAAATGATTACTTTTTTACCATTTCCGGCTTTCAAGGCACGCTGATACATGTCTTTCATGTAAAGCAGCGAGTAGTCGATATGACAGCCTTCCCAGAAAGGATAACAGTTTGCGAAAATAATGTCACAAGCCTCGGTAATACCGGGCCGGTTGCAGAATTCATAATACGCATCAACGTATCCAACCGGAATTCCGGGTAATTCATTTTTTACCTGCAGGATAAATTTCAGCAGTTCTTCTTCCGTTAAATCTTCACGGTACAATACTTCGTTGCCAACGGCAACCATATCGGCATAACCATCTTTTGCAATTTGGATTAGATTAGCTATTTCCTCTTCATTAATTGCGTGATTTTCACCGAGCCAGGCACCTACCATTGTTTTTAATCCGTATTCTTTCGCTATTCGAGGAATCAATTCATTTCCGTCGGTACACGAAAAGGACCTTATCCATTTGGTATATGGCAGGATTGGTTCTATTTTTTTGCGTATCTGTTCCTCAGTAATAATAGAACCCGGCTTTTGATTTTCAAGATAGGGACTGAAGCAAACACCATGCATGCCTTTGTTAAGAAATTCGGTAAAAATGGACCTGAGATCAGCTTCTGTTTTGTTTGTTATGTCCTGCCCCGCCAACGAAAGCACATAATCATTTCTAAACGACATATTGTTTCCCTCCCTGTTAAAATTATTTTTATCAATTATCTAACTCGTAAAACTTTTGAACGAAACCTCAATTTGAACAATTTCACCTGAACGATGAAATATCCTTGAGCTCATTTCTTTATCGATGGTATGCCCTTTTAAAGGAATCTTTTTACCATCGGTGAATGTTATATTAATGATATCTTCCTCCGATGTGGTATAAACAACCGGTACCTGGCAAAAAGTAAATCCCAGTTGCCCTTTGTGCAGTGTGGTCCGCTGTTTACAGCCATTCAAATCAAAATAGTTGAATTCACTAATCTGATTCAATAACTCACTTGGATTAAGCAAGGAAGATTGAAATACAATTTTTCCATTTTGGATATGAACACCTAATTCTCTCATCCGCGAGATGAAATCTTCTTTTACCTGACCCGTCATACCGGGTTGTTGCGCACCGGCATTACCGGGAGTATGTGAATAAGCATCCGTTGGAAACGCTCCGTATAATTCCGGCGATTTATTTAAGCCGATTCCTGCTTTAATTTCGAAATAGTGATCTTTTATGGCACCAACTACAACTGGATCGGCTGCTTCATAAATGCCTTTAAAATAGCATTCCTCGGCAGCAAGCAACAGTTTGGAGACCATATGCCAGTATATACTTCCCAAACCTTCGTAACCATAAAATGTCCCCGAACGCCCGGTAAACGACTGGTGATCAAAAAGCTCTTCATAAATTGCAAGAATCATTTCTTTGTCGTCGGCAAGTAATGAAGAATATTTATTTGAATCAAGATGGTTTAATGCTGTGTCCAACACTGCAGAATTACGGAATGTGCCATTAAAGTGGAAGTTACCCAGATCATCAGCACTTAGAATGGATGAATTTTTGTCTGCCAGTAATTGACTGAGCAATTTGGACGATTTTACCTTGTTACCAGGGATATTGTTTTTCTCGGTGAAAAGAGGAAGTTGCCTGTTCGGATACAGGAGATAACTATATTGGTCACGACGGAACAAACTGCTATATTTCAGCGAATTAAGCACATCAAGGCTTTCCTGAACCGACAAATATCCGGAACTTAATACAGCGACCTGCCCTTCGAGCATTTCGTACAAATGCCTGATAGTAACACTTTTGTCAGAAAGCGATACCAGGTTATAGGCATGGTAAAGTCCGTCATCACGCTTATTTACTTTAATGGACTGATCCAAATAGCCCAAAGCGAGCTTCATGAAATTATACAGAGCTTTAACCTGAACTGGTTTTTTAACGCCAGAGAAAGATTTTTCATAGATAGAACTTCTGTAGTTGCTTCCGGCTTCACCCAGGCGATCGGTAAAACGGCGCCTTTCAGCATTCGAAAAACCGGTTTCGAGAAGTGCCGTATTTTCAGCGAAAAGCGTAAATATACTATTGAATAGTGTTTCTACTTCTTCCGAAACAACTATTTCCATGCTGCCGGATTCGTTGAACCTTTCAGACCAGAATTTCAGGAAACGCCTTAAATAATATAGCGTAACCATTGAAACACCATTACCGACAAGAGCGTTGTTTGCATCGTTCCACTCAGGTCGCTGGGTATTGAGCCAGATGCCTGCTTCGGGGATAAAATTGCTAAGCTTTGCCAATAAGGTAACCAGAATTTTTTCTGTTAGATTAACCCTGTAAATTTGATCTTCTTTGCTTCTCAACAAAGCTCCGTCAGCCCCGGTTTTCCGGGTTAGTTCCTTAATTTTATCATTTAAAGGAAAATCAAAAACGATAGTATCCTTCGGATTTTTTACAATTTCGGAATAGGGCTTAATGCGATAAGGTATATTGGCATACGCAAAAATTTCCTTTTGCAGCAATTCGTCCAGTTTTCCGGGATGAAACTCATTTGATAATTCGAGAAATTTTTGAAGGTATATAATCTGGTGATCACCCCAGTAGCCAATATAAGCCCATGCATCGTGAGGATCAGGGCTTTCCCAGTCAATACCTTCGCGGGTAACACGATATGGATTATAACCATCGGCAGTTGTCGCATTTACAAATTTGCTGATCATACCTTCAATAAACTCAGGATATGAAAGACTGAGCGCTTCCCAGTTCTGGAAAATATCTCGCCAGTTTCCCTGGTAATTCAATTTTACAGAGCCATCTTCATTTTTTGTTTCAATGGAAAACTGGTTCCACGGACGGCTTGGATCGCCATGCCTCCGGCTGAACGTAAGCGGCAGATATTCGTAGCAAATCCTTATCAAATCCTGGTTTGAAGTGTTTTCGGCAAATCCGATTAATTCAAGGTAGTTGATCTGTTCTGGAAGTTGTTCTAACCAGCTGCTATATTTGGCACTTATTGCTGTATTGATTTGCCGTGTAAACAGGATAAAATCGCTCTTATCAAGCATATAATTATTGGTGAAAATTCCACCTCTCATAACGTTGAATAGCGTATTCGAGAAATGGCGGGCGGTGCTTAACTCATCCTTACTCAATTGCATCCCATCAGCATTGGAAACAATTTTCTTCAGATTCGAGGTTCCTTTTTTAATATCGGCATCAACGAGTTGTTTTATGCTATCGGTAGTTTTAATGGTGTGATCGAGGTTGGCAACATCTCCGCTTTCACGGTTTATCTCAGCAACGATCATCCATTCCTTAGTGGCATCTTTTTCCAGCGTAAAATTTGTGTTTACATAGTAGGCACCGCGGGTTGCCCTGATATCGGTTTCGGTTTCAACTGGTAATCCTTTTTTGAAGTTCTCAACCTGTTGGTTGGAAATAAGAATCTTAGCATCCTGGTTAAGTCCGCATAACCACACCGATGTTGCTTTAAGCGATTCGCTCGGTTCAGCACGGTCGACCGGAATAGAACTCAGCATATACAAGCCAAGCCTGGAATCGGCAAGCAGTTCACACTTTTTGTAGGCATCAAGCAGATTACTGTAAGCATTCTGAAAATCGTAATCAACACCATTAGGCAGGATGTTTTTAATCCCATCGAGCACGTTAATAGTAACTGACAAGGGATTCTGATTGCTGATAACCGACTTTTTTACAAAACCAAACTTTTCGCTGTTGTACCAGCCGTATCGGAACCCAACTCCCAGGTCAACATTAATCTCTTCGAAAATGATCTTATTGCCAAAAATGCTTTTATAGAGATTTCTTTCGATACTATATATTTTTTCTGATTCCGTTGTAAATGGTTCCCACAAATATGTTTTCGCATCTTTGCCGACAAGCAATATCGTTTTACTTCCGGTGATATTTCTGTAGTCATGAATTTTATCAACGGTATAATAGGGAAACAAGGCATTATTACGGTCTTTTCGGCCTGCTGATAGTGACCCATTACTTGAAATAAACATCCAGTGATCAGAATCGCTGACAATTGTCATAAAGAAATCGGGCATGTGGTTGCAGTTACTGATTTTGTAAAATTTCTCGTTTTCAATCTCTACAAATTCACCTTTAACTTCTTGATCCTTGCAATTAACAACTGCATTCCCCAAATAAATGGCTTTCATATTCTTAATTTTATGCTTTGAAATTTCTACTAATACTTTACTTGACTTATAACTGGAAAATTCTTAAAAATTATTTTCCATTCTGGATCATGTCCGGTTCGCGCCTGGTATTCGCACTTACCACTTATTTTCAATCTCAAATATAGGTTGTCTTTGAAATAAATAAAAATTTTGAGATGCGTCAAATATACAGCAATGTGCTGCCTGGCATTACGTCAAAAATACATCAATCAAATTATATATCACTGGTTTTTAAGAACATAAGCATACTCAGCTAATGCAGCTTTCAGAATGCAGAAATTTCAACCTTCGCATTAAGTCACCTAAGGCTTGAAAGAGGTCCTAAATTCAGATTTTTCCAATGGAAAGCAATATATGTTGCTAAAAAAAACCAAGCTAACGATTTGCTGGATTCTTGTGTTCTAAAAATGCAATAGTGTCGGTTTAAATTTTATTTTACAAGCAGAATAAAATATCCAGGTGCAATGAAAATAATAAGATTGTTAGTTATCCTGGAATAATTATCCTGAAAAGCAGTTGCCTGATCAAAGGTTTATCATAAAATCTGTCAGGTTTGCCTCACGGTCCAGCCTGAGTTTTTTACGTACCCTGTACCGGCTTATTTCCACACCCCTGGCACTTATATTCATTAACGTTGCAATTTCCTTACTCGAAATATTCATTCTAAGGTATGCGCATAAACTTAATTCGCGGGGAGTAAGATCCGGATAACTTTCTTTTAATTTTTTCAACAGTTCTTCATATACTTTTTCAATATGCAAATTAAAAACTTCCCATTGCTTTTCATTATCAATTTCCTTGTCAATCCGCCTTATCAGGAGGGTTAAACTGTTTTTTGCCAGTTCATTACCCAAAGTTGAACTTATATCCTGGAGATCACCTTGCAATTTACTCAGGATATTATTCTTCTTGATAATCAGCATAGTTGAATTAGCAAGCTCTTTTTCTTTATGAACCATTTCGAGATTTAAAGTATCGTTACGGAGTCGCTGCACTTCTTTTTCAGCAATCAGCGCTTCTTCCTTTAATTTTTGCTCCCGGATAAGGTATTTTTCCTTTTGTTTCAATTTTTCAGCCAGCCGAGATTTTTCAATTCGATAATTTAAATACCGTCTCCCCTGAAATATAAGAAGGATGAATAGTAGCAAATAAAGTATCCAGGCATAGACCGAACGATACCAGGGTGCCAAAACAATGAATTTGTAAGATAAACCGGAAAGCACCGATTGGTCGTTGTTGCTGGCACGAAGCATAAACGTATAATGCCTGTCCGGGAGATTTGTGTATTCTTTATAATTCTGGGTTGTCCATTCCGACCATTTTTCATCAAACCCTTCCAGTTTGTATTGAAAACTGATTTCAGCAGACCCAAAATTGTTTGCTGAAAATGAAATGGATACAGTATTGTTTTTATAGCTGAATTCCGGTATCAGCGTTTGATTTGATTTCCTGCCATTAAAGCTATAAATGCCTTCCGAAGTATCACTTGACCTGAGATTGCGGATATAGATTGTACAAAGCTTAGAGTAATCTTTTTTGTATTTCGGGACGTAATTTGCAAATCCGCCTTCAATACCAATAAGAATATTATTCTGATCCAGTTCCTGGATATTCTCAAAGGATCGAAGTGTGATATTGGAAAGGTTTAAGAATGGAATTGTAATCTTTTTAAATGTACCATCTTCCTGCAAGCGTAACACTCCTATTTTATTATTGGCAGAGAACCATATATTTTGCTCAGAATCCTGGTACAGATAATCAACCTGTATCCCCTTTTCAAAATGAGGTGAATATTTTAAATCGTTCTCAAACTTTTGTGTTCGGCTATTGAATTTGCAGATTCCTTTTTCGCTTGCAACTACTATTTCAGATTGAATTTTAAATAACAAATTTGACTGATTGGAAGGAAGGCCATCTTTTGATGTGAAAAGCTTTACTTCCGATGCATTTCGCCACGAACTATCACATTTAAGCCTGAAAATACCTTTATAGGTTTGGCTTACCCAAATATTGCCGGTTTGATCGTATTGAACAAAACGCGATGACTCAGAAAATCCATTGACTTTATTTCTAAGACGCCATACACCAAGTTGATTTTCTAAGATGTACAAACCAGAATAAGAGCCAGCCAGGATGAGACCTGTAGTATTGATTTTTAAAAAATTCCATGTTCCCGGTACAGAAAATATTTTTGTTGCATTATCGCCCTGAACCTGAAAAACCCCATTATTATGGCCGCAAAATAATGTATTGTCAATTACGGAAAGGGTCCACACCTGCCCTTCTGTTCCTTCGATCAATTTGAAATCAGACTTTGTTTTCGAAGGATTTAAAAAATCTTTTCCTTTGATATAGAAAAGCCCCTGGTTAGTGCCCATATAAATATAATCCCCCAATTTAGCTGACGCATAACCGGTGCCAATGTCAAAATATTTTTGAAAATACGAAATGGGTGAATCAAATTCAATCATGGAAATCCCATTATCCAGGCACAGCCAAATGTTCCCCTGGTAATCCTGGCCAATTCCTAAAACTGTGTTATTCTGCAGCCCACGCTCTTTGTTCATCTCAAATATAAGGTTACCGGCCGTGTCGGTAACTATTAAACCATGCTGAATCGTGCCAAAAGCAAAATAATTGTTTTTAAGTTTTTTTGCCGAATATAGCTGGTACTTCTTCAGTTGTTCATTTATTTTTGAGCCCCATGGAGTTACATTGTGCCCGTTATAGCAAAATATGCCGCTTTTATTGGTACCAATCAGAACTTCAGTATTATTCAAAGGCAAAATGGACCATATTGGCGTTCCTTTAAAGAAATCGCCACCAGGCACTGGCAATATTTTGCCATCGCGGCATTGCATAAGCCCCTTTTCATCATCATATACCCACAGAATGCCATTTACATAATACGAAAAGTGAAAGGTCGAACGGGGGTAAATAATATCTATTTTTCCGTTCCTGTATATAAACATTGCCTTAAATGATTGAAAAACAATGCCGAAACTTGTTTTGTGTATCCTCCATATTTCATCAAAATCGATAATCTTATCTTTTACTAATCTGCTTAACGAATGGTAAACCAACAAACCTTTTTCATTCTCTTCATAAAACCCAAATTCATTAAATGCTCCGACATAAATTCTGTTGCCATCGGCACAGGCAGCCCTGTTAACAGCCTGAATTGATTGGTACAATTCCCAATGAGTTCCATTATATTCAAGAAGTCCGCTGTTATTGGCGAAATATATTAATCCATTATCTGTTTCTGTAAAGGACCAACTCTGGATACCACCGGCATATTCGGAACGAGGGAAATTCCTGATTCCCGGTAAGCCATACAAAGGAGATTGAGCCTCAGTATTTAAGCATACCGCGAAAACAAAACATAAAATCAGAAATGTCCTTACTATCTTAAAAACCATAGATTTTCATTTTTCGTCCTATTGGCGCTCCTTTTAGCTGTCTCTTATTTTTATTTCTGAACAATGCTGACTAATCAAATAATTATTTCAAAATACACTTATTCGTCACTCCATTTTAATTTCTTGCCATTCGAAGCTGACTAATGTTTTAATTTTTCTATCAATAATTCAGGTTCATTGGTGGTAATGAAGTCGAAGTTATTTGCAATCAGCCGGTCCATATCGGCTGCTTCATTTACTGTCCAGGCATTCAGTGTAATCTTATTCATTTTTGCCATTTGTATCCATTCGGGATGCTCCGCATAAACAGAGAAATGAAAATCAGCCCCACTGATTCCATCCGATTTTAATTGTTCCGGCGATTTGTCTCCTTCAAGATATTGTGTAATAGCCTTAGGATCAATTTCAATAACTTTTTTCAGAATATCATAATCAAAACTGATGTAAACAAACATCTTCTCTGCTTTCAGTTTTTGTACCAGTTTCACAACCTTTTCTGCTACTGCTTTACCCCGTTCTTTGTTGATATCCGAAGGTTTTATTTCGCAAACCAGGCGTGTCGAGTTATTATTTTTTAGGCCTGCCTTGATATACTCCTGCAAGGTAGGAAGTTTTTCGCCATTTGTAAGGTCGAAAGCGCGCAGATCTTTATATTTTGTTTTTTCGATTTGCAGTTTATTATATTCCTGATCATGATTGATTACAAGAACCTCATCAGCGGTCATACGAACATCAAATTCTGAACCGGCACATTTCAGTTCAATGGCATGTTTCAACGATGCAATCGAGTTCTGTGGAAGATTGTTTAGTTTCCATGCACCACGGTGGGCCACAATCGGATTTTGAGCAAACAAAATTTTATTCTGAGCATTTCCTGAGAAACTACAGGCTGTAATCCATGCTGAAATGATTAAAAAAGATAATCTTTCTCTTTTCATGGCAGTCTTCCTGTTAATCAAACTGAATTTTCATGGTCTTATAAAAATCCTGCAGCACAAAGAATGCCTTTTTCTTTTTTCCCTTATCGGATATCAAGCCTTTCCGGTTAAATCCATCCTGTATACCTGGCAAAACTCTTCGTGGTGATCGGAAATCAGTTAAAATCCATGGGCTTAAACCTCGTATATTAGGTATCTTTTGAATCATCAAAAGGTTTTGCTGATAAAGGTATTCCTGGTATTCTTCCGTCCAGCGTTCATCCTTGGTCCCATGAAGACCTTGTTTCGCGCTTCCGCCAAATTCAGATACTACTACCGGTTTTGTATACGGAGTAGTCCATTTTGTACCAGGAGTAGTTGCCAGGTCGCCGCCATACCAGCCCATGTATTCGTTAAAGGCAATGATATCAACGTATTCGCCAATTTTGTCGTCAATTATTCCAATACCATTTTCAATATGCGTTAGCTGTGCGGCACTTATTAATCTTGAACCGTCGAGCTTTCGGGTATAGTCGATAAGATTGATTAAAAAAATATTCCTGGCTTCCGACAAAGGCGTTTCGTTTGCCATGGACCAGATGATAACACAAGCCCTGTTTTTATCGCGTGTTATTACTTCTGTTAACTGTTTTTTTGCATTGTTGTAGGTTGCTTCATTTTTAAAATCAATGGTCCAGTAAACCGGTATTTCTTCCCAAACCATAATTCCCATTTTGTCGGCAAGGCGGAGCATATATTCGCTGTGCGGATAATGGGCCAGCCTCACGTAATTACAACCCAATTCCTTTGCCCATGTTAAGAGGGCCAGAGCATCAGCCTCGTTGGTGGCTCTGTGCCCTTTATACTCTTCATGAATACTGATTCCTCTTAAATAAACTGGTTTGCCATTCAGTAAAATATCCGGACCCTTAGTTTCAATGGTTCTGAATCCGATATTATCTTTCAGTGTCTGACGCGATGTTTTAATGAAAATATCATAAAGTTTTGGCGATTCCGGTGACCAAAACCTTATATTGCTCTGGATGTTAGACGCGATTTCAAATTCGAATTGAGCATTCCCATCCGCTGAAGATTGTACTTCTTTTTCGATTTTTAGTTCAGGAATGCTAATAGTGATTTTTTCGTTCTGAACCGGATTGCTTAACGAAATAAAGCCAGTGATGGAAGTATTGTTGCCTTTTTTCAGTTGTATCGAATAATCCCGGATAAAAAGGTCTGGCTCTTCAATTAATGTAACATCCCTGGTGATACCGCCATAATTCCACCAATCTGTATTTACTGTCGGCACACCTTCAATGCGCCGTTTGTTATCAACCTTTACAACCAGGTAATTCCCCTGAGGTTTTACAATGGAAGTAATTTCAAAATTAAAAGGAGTGAATCCGCCTTCATGCGTACCTAGTTTGGTCCCATTCAGATATACATCGGCTTTATAATTTACAGCTCCAAAATAGACAAAGAGCCGTTTGTTTTGAGTCAAATTATAATCAAACGATTTTTTATACCAAACAGTCCCTTCGTAATAAAACAGGTTTTCTTTTTGCGTATTCCAATCACCGGGAACAGCAATAGTGGGAGATTTATCAAAATCATATTCAACCAACTCCAACTTGTTTTTGGCGTGGTAATTATTATAATATGCAGATGTGGATGTTGGGTTTTTCTGATCAAAAATCTCCGAATGAAAGTTGTAATAGCCGTTTTCGTAAGGATCAACAATGTAATTCCACTTACCATCCAGGGAAGTGATATTCCGGCTACCTGTATTTGTCAGAAGCCTTTGCGAGAATAAAGCGAAAGGCATCAAAATCAATGCTGAGATTATTTTTGCTTTTAACATCTTTTTCAAAGGCCAGCTCAAATCAGTATCTACTGTTTGCAACTCCAGCAAATAATAAGTTTTAATCCTGAATCACTAATTTATCCAGACTGTATAATTCCCTGTTATGCTATTCTCTTTTCGTTCCCCTATTGATATACCCTCACATAATCCACTTCCATCGTTCCACTTGTAAAATCAGGATTAATGTTTCCACCAAAATTCCCACCCATAGCTACATTGAGGATGATAAAGAATTTCTGGTTAAAGGGGTGAGTAGAATTGTTTCCAAAAGTGTAATAAGGAACGTTATCCACAAAAAACCTGATTGTTGTCTCCGACCACTCCAACGAATATATATGAAATGCCTCGGTTACACCAGGGACAACAGTTGTTCCTGTATTTACGGTATTGCCATAACTGCTTGGGTCGTGTAACGAACCATGAATCCTGTTCAAATCATTACCAACATGTTCCATAATATCGATTTCTCCACAGGCAGGCCATCCGGCAGAAGAGATATTATCTCCCAGCATCCATATAGCAGGCCATGTTCCTCCGCCGGCTGGCAATTTGGCGCGAACCACGATTTTCCCATATTGAAACGAAAATTTTCCTTTACTCAGCAACCTGGCTGAAGTATACGAGCTACCCTGATAACTTTCTTTCTTGAGTGTTATTTTTAGAGTTCCATCCGATACAATAGCATTATCGGTTCTGGTAGTATAATATTGAACTTCGTTGTTGCCCCAGCCTCCGGCGCCAGTATCGTAACCCCAGGTTGCAGAACTTGGTGCTCCGGGTGTATCAAACTCTTCGGACCATACCAGGCCCTGAACTACTGCAACTGTTATAACAATTGTTTTAGATGAAGTTTTACTGGTTGCACTTTTTGCTACCACGGTAACCGTATATACTCCTGAAGCAGAGTAATGATGGGTAACTTTGCCCGTAATTGATATCTCAGTTTTGCTGTCTCCATAATCGAAAGTGTACATTTTAGCATTGGTTGCAGCAGCCGTAAAGGAAACACTTCCACTGCTATCGGTACTTACTTCAGAAACTAAAGTCAGATTTGCAGGTGGAAGGTCTTCTGCTGAAGTATCAGGTTTTTTACACGATAAAGCAGCTAAAATTAAAAATACAAATAGTATGGTCAGCTTATTCATAACAATTAGGGTTGATTAAATTATGGTTTACAAAGTTATGGCAGATTATCCATTTAACCGTGTAATGAATTCGTTGTGCGTATTAATTTTAAAAATATATCTGATAGGAATCTCCAACTAATGGGATTTCACAGTTATTCAAAAACAATCAGATGTATGCGTAATAATGAGAAACAAAAATGAAAGGAGGAGTATAAAATGCTCCTCCTTTCACTAAACCAATGAACTGTGGTTTTAATCGTTATTTTGTAACAGGTTTCATTTTAATGTACCAAGCATTTGCTGTTTCGGTTCCTTGTACACGCAAATATAGATAAGTAGGTGTTATTTCAAGAATTTCATATTCTTTAAGCACAGCACCATACCCAATGTAGGTATTGATTCCACCCAACAATATGCTTGTTTGAGTAGTCGTTGAATTGCCGGGATCTGTAGGTTCTACCGGAGCGCCCGATGAAGCAGGAGCGAAGGAAAAATCGGAAGTTCCACCCGGATAATCATAGCATCCTTCCGCACCTGAAGAAGGAATACCCGGAAGTCCGCCAGCCAGGGTACCTGTCTTGGTAAATGCAGAAATCGTAGTTACTTTCAATGTAAAAGTACCGGTGGCAGCCACTTTGGTAAAAGTAAAAGTTGCGTCATAAAAACAAGGGCAACAGCTTAGTTTTTCATCTACAGCACCGGCCCACCATTCTGGCCTGATTGATGCCACAACATAAGGTCCAACACCAAAATGAGCAGCTACACTTCTGTCTACAACCCAGGTTTTTGATGCATCACCGGTTAAATTAGTAACAATAGCTGGAGCTGGTTTGAAATCACTACGAACTGTAACATCCTTTGTAGCAATGGAGGATGAACCACCTCTACCGGAAACAAGAGCAGTAATTCTGTAAGTATTTACACCTGTCGTGGTGAACTTTTTAGTTACCTTACCGCTGAGAGGGATAGCTTTGTAGTCATCATTGGATTTAACGTTATAACCTATTTTAAAGGCAAGTGCGTTAACAGCTGAAATTGAAATGTTAACATTTCCGGAACCATCACCATCAGGATGAGTAGCATCCTGGCCAACAACTTCTGTGGTAATTGAAATATTTGAAGGAGCTGATAAATCGCCCATGCTATATTCCTGCTTTTTACACGCACTATATATCAATACCAGTGCTGCAATTACAAAAACGGTTTTGAATGTATTTTTCATTATTGTTGTTTTTTAGTTTGTTAA
Source organism: uncultured Bacteroidales bacterium (assembly GCA_903913645.1). Taxonomy (GTDB): domain Bacteria; phylum Bacteroidota; class Bacteroidia; order Bacteroidales; family UBA4417; genus UBA4417. The sequence goes on from CAIWMA010000106.1 coordinate 14,270, forward strand.
TGAAATTGTATCAATGTAGATGATTCCTCCTGCAGGGATTCCCAGACCATAGGTAATGATCATCTGGCCAAATTTGGTATTATCTGGTATTTGTGCAGAAGTGAATGTACTAAAATCAAAAGTCATTAATTCCCATTCACCTGACTTTGTAATTTTAACGTTTTTAACAGCAAGACCGTCAGCAGGTACATTTCCAACTGCCGAACGAAGTTCAACATACATCTTTTTATTTATTGCTGTTGGAGAAGGATTATAGACCATCATTGTAATTTTTTTGCCAAAGGCAAAATTTATAGGTATATCCAGGACAGTTGTTGTACTGTTAGCTCCGTCAGATCCCCTTGTAAACCTGCCAACAGTAGCACTGGTGTTTATTCCGGTTGCAAATGGGTTAGCAATTTTATCAAAGGCTTGTCCTGTACCCGTGGTAGTAAAACTGTAATTCACAGTTGAACTTTCGAAGTTTACTGGCAATCCAAACAAAGTTTTAACAACTTCTGTTTTTGCTGCACCACCACTGAGAGCTACAACTTTAAGGTCGTAAGGCCCACCTGCAGCATAGGTATGAAATGGTAGTTTTTCGCCGACTGCCATAGGAGTCCCTACTTCATTAGCAACATCACCATAATATACCAGGAATGATTTTGCATAGAGTGCTTTAGCACTTACTACTACATTGGCATCGATAGTAATAACAACTTCTTCAGGAGCCCGGTAGGTAACTACCAAAGGGTACGTAGTAGTTGTAGTTTTACCGGCCAGATCGATAGCATCGATTGTAACAGTATAACTTCCTTCCGGATACGCATGAGAAGCAGGAATACCTGGAGCAACTGAAGCAGTAGCAGCTGTTCCTGTTCCATGTCCGAAATTGATTACATAACTGGCTACGCCTTCTCCCACAGGAGTTATTTTAACAATACCTGAATTATCAGTGCTGATATCAAATATTTTATCCAGGGCAGCCGGATTTGCAGAATTGAGGAAAGATAAATCCTTGTCAATTCCTTCAATCTTGGCGCAACTTGTCGCAACAACTATAACAAATAGAATGCTGCATATTAATTTTATGTTCTTCATGTCTTTAATATTATTGGATATAACCTGTATTTTGAACCATTTTAGTACCTAGTAATTCCGAATTCGGGATCGGGAAAACCTCATTTTTGTTGGCAGTAAAACCTCTGTCAGCTAATTTAGCAGCTGCATCGCCCCAACGTACCAAGTCAAAGAAACGAAGTCCCTCTCCTGCTAATTCTATCCTGCGTTCAGCTTTAATTGCTGCAAGGGATACCGGAACTGATGGCAGGTGAACCCTGAAGCGAACAGCATCCAACAATGCCTGTGCTCTTGGTCCTGTTCCACCAAGTGCTTCTGCTTCCATTAAATACGTATCGGCCAGTCGGATAATATAGCTATCCTGTTTGTAGTTAAGTACAGCGTCACCACCCAAAGTAGTTACATCGGCCTGGGTTGGCATATATTTCTTGAAGAAATAACCGGTATTCATATAACCTTCGATGTACTTAGCATGTTTGGCAGCTGACAATGCATTCATATCCAATATAGTAGCGCTATCGCGTGGGTCCGACTTAATTAAATTAAAAAATTCCTTAGTAAAAACATTAAAACTCCAGCCTGAAGGTAAATCCGGTGCGATGGTATCACCTTTGGTTTTTGCATAACCACGTGGGCCAACCATAACGCAAACAGAATTTCCTTCGTCAGAGCCAGAACCCCAGTTACCCCAGCCACCAAGGCCAAGATTTGTGTGAGGTGTCACTAAAATTGATTCGCTGTTCATTTTATTGGCAACAACCCATAAATCTTTAAATTTAGGAAGAAGTTTGTACCCGTATTGATTTGTTCCGCCCGGTGTTCCGTTTACTTCAAGAAATTGAGCAGCTGCTTCAGTATTCTTATTTTCATAAAGGTATACTTTACCAAGTAATGCCTGACCAGCTCCTTTTGTAAACCGGCCATATTCGGTTGAAGAAATTGTAGGAGGTAATGAAGCGATTGCTTCAGTCAGATCCTTTTCAATCTGGGCATAGATATCTGCAGGTGCAGCCTGAACAACATTATAAATATCACCCGTTGCTAATGGTTGTAGAATCAGGGGAACGTTTTTAAACATGGTTACCAGGTTAAAGTAACACAGGGCTCTTACTGCTTTTGCTTCGGCCATATATCTAGCCTTTAAAGCCTCATCCATAACAGTTGTCGGCAATTTCAATACGAGCATATTTGCCTTGAAAATTCCCTGGTAATAATCGTTCCAGTAGCTTCCGGGCATTGTAAACTGCGTCATGCTATAGTTGGAAAAACTCTGGATACCGGCTCCGTCGGTAGCACCGCCACCTCCTGCAAACTGGTCATCCGATCCCGCATTCATAAATGTAATCATGTTTTCGAATCCGCCTGAGTTTTTACGCAGAATATCATAAACCCCAACAAGGGCAGCATAAGCTTGTGATTGATCTGCGTAATAATTGGCGCTGAGGAACTGGCCTTTCGGTTGGATATCCACAAAATCTTTTTTGCAGGATACCATCGCTAAAATTGCTGCTGCAATAAAAAAGAAAGTATTTCGTATTTTTTTCATTTTCTTTAAATTTTTGTTTGTGAGTGTTTTAATTTAATAAAGCACAGTTTTTACGAATGAGATTTCATTTGTAAAAATTAAAATTGAAGTTGGAGACCAGCTATGAATGAACGGGCCTGAGGATAAAATCCTTTGTCGATACCAGAAACACCACCCCCGATTTCAGGATCATATCCTGTGTAGCCGGTAAAAGTAAACAAGTTCTCTGTCTGAACGTAAACACGTAATTTGCTGATATCTATTTTCTTCAGTATCTCAGCATTAATAGTATAGCCTAACTGCAGTTGTTTCAGGCGGAAATAATCACCCTTCTCAAGATAAAAATCCGACATTTTACCGAAGTTTTCGTTTGCATCGTTAGCAGTAAGACGTGGGTATTTATTAGAAGTACCTTCGCCTGTCCAGCGACTCATAGCTACAGTCTGCCAGTTCGAATATTCTATATCCAGACGACGCAGTCCCTGAAAGATTTTGTTTCCGGCTGCTCCTTGGCCAAATACCATGATATCAAAGCCTTTATAGGCAGCATTTAATGTTAAGCCATAGGTCCATTTAGGAATACTTGATCCCAGGAAAGTTTTATCAGCTTCGGTTATAACACCATCACCATCTGTGTCAACCCATTTCAAATCACCTGGGGAGGCTTTAGGCTGGGTTAATTCTCCGGTTGTCGGACTTACATAAGAATTGATTTCATCCCAGTTCTGGAAAATTCCATCTGTCTTATATCCATAGAAGGAGTTATAGGATTGTCCA
>CAIWMA010000107.1 GCA_903913645.1 uncultured Bacteroidales bacterium
ATAGTAATTTTCTTCATTTATTTCGTCTTAAACCTGATCAGGAATAATAAGAGGGAAAGAAAAAAAAACCAGAAGATCATAGAACAGGCAGATCTTTTACACAAACAGGAAAAAGACTTTCTTATTAATAAAGAACACTCCCTTGAACTTGAACTCGATTATAAAAATCGCCAGCTCACTTCATATGCATTACACCTGGCAAGGAACAACGAATTTGTCCAGAGAACAACAGACGACCTGAAACAAATCCTTCTCGGCATCAACCCCAGGGAGAAGGAAAGAACCGAAAGGATAAAACAAATGATCTCCGACCTTCATCAATATTCATCAGGCCATGATTGGGAAGAATTTCGTTTGTATTTCGAGGAAGTTCATCAGTCATTCGAAAAAAATCTCAACACAGCTTATCCTGAATTATCACCCAATGATAAAAAGATCTGCGCCTTATTAAAACTTGGACTCTCAACTAAAGAAATTGCATCCATCACTTTCAGGGAATTGCGTAGTGTTGAATCGGCAAGGAACCGTCTCAGGAAGAAACTAGTGGCCTAGCCCCCTATTAATCGGACTTTTTTATAGAATGGTTTAACAAAGGTACATTTTTTCATAATTTTGTTTTAGCAAGGAACAACCGACGGCGATTAATATACCGATGGTTGCAGAAGTGTTTCGGCGCCGATCATTTCTTTTTCCACAACCTCCAATCCATCGAGGATTACAGGTTGTGAGCAAGGAACTTCCCTCAGGCTCATAATTCCCGATAATTGAGGGTAAGGAACTTTCAATTTAAATTTTACCGTTCTTCGTTTTTCGTTGATTGTGGTTTCTATTAAATCTTCCTGCCAACATTTCCAAAACACCATTGGTGGTAAAAATGCCGTTGACGAATGCAATCTTTTAAAATTGTATTTTTCATAAAACGGGGCTAAACAGTTGTCCAACTGTTCGATTGACCAGAAAGTAAAACGAGCTAGCATCTGTGAAAGAATAGCATGAAAACTCTCAATATGACCGTTTTCCTGGGGCGTGTAAGGATGTGTAAATACTTGGTTAAGCTTGTTCTCTGCAAAAAATTGCTGGACAGTTTTTGCTGCAAAACGGCTGTCATTGTCATTGCGGACTTCAATATGGATTTTTTCATTTAAGCAGTCAAAGGGTTGGAGATAGTTTTCGATGATATACTCCCACGCCCGCTTGACTTGGCCCTGCTTAAACTGATAAGCACTCTGCCAGTACAAAATTGCTCTGGTAAAGGTATCGATGACTGTAAAAACAAAAGCATGTCTGCGATACTCTTCAACCCAAACGAATTTTATGTCCATTTCCAACACCTCCAGCGGCCTGGTTGGTAGTACCTTCCGATACCTGGCGAATGTTCGGGGGGCTTTTTGGTGCCTCTCTTTTAATAAATGACTCTCATCCATCAGGCGATATACTTTCTTGTGGTTAATCATGTATCCCAATATTAGCAGGGCGAATGTCATTTTGTGATAACCATAATCTGTGTCTGGATCAGATTGAATATCCGTTATCTGTTCAACTACCTCGGTATTTAGTACTTGAACAAGGCCATCATCTTCCAGTTTACAAGTTGTAACAGATGGTTTTCGTCCTCTGTAATCTGGCTGTGAATGATAGTAATACTGGTGCTTAGTAACACCTGAAATACTAAGGGCTGTGTCTCGTTTCATGCCTTGGAAAATAAACCTGTTTAGGATCTCCTTTTTTTCTCCAAGGCATACTGTTTTTTTAACAGCTCGCTTTTGAACCTGCCCTCCAATTCTTTTTCAGCCAGGAGCTGCTTCAATAATTGATTTTCTTTTTCAAGCTGACGGATCCGTTTAAGATGCTCAGGGGTCATCCCGTGTTGTAAGCCCTCAACTCCCATCTGATCCAGCTTCTTCTTCCAGGAATAAAAGGAAGCTGCATATAGGCCATATTTCTCACAAGTTGCGGTCACACCATTCTCAGATGCTTCTTTTACGATCCGAATTTTCTCTTCAGTGGTAAAGGTTCTTTTTTTCATCAGCATAAAATTATAGATTTGGCTCTATAATCAAGTCTGATTAATTAGGGGGCTGATACAA
>CAIWMA010000108.1 GCA_903913645.1 uncultured Bacteroidales bacterium
CAACCGCACAATTATTAAATGTTTCATCAAGTGGTGCAACAGTGATCGGTTTTGTAGTTGCACAGGGAGATGGTTTTGTCGAAAAAGGAGTTTGTTACAATACAGCTACAGCTCCAACTATTGCTAATTCCAAAACTGTTTATACAGGAGCAACCACAGCTGCAACTTTTAATGTAGCTATGAGCGGACTTGCCTATGCAACAAAATACTTTGTTCGTGCATATGCAACTGATGTAAACGGCGTAACAGTGTATGGTGAAGAATTTTCTTTCACCACGCTGCCTGTTGTTCCTACTCTTGCTACTGCTGCAATTACTGATATTTCAGGTAATTCGGCTACAAGCGGTGGTATGGTATTGGTTGATGGTGGCGCTCTTGTAACAGTTCATGGGGTTTGCTTTGGACTAAATCCAGCTCCTACTACTGACGACAGCAAAACTTCTGATGGTAAAGCTGCCGGTCCTTATGTAAGCGCTCTTACCAGCCTTAAAGGAAACACCAAATACTATGTTCGTGCTTATGCAACCAATGCAGCCGGAACAGGTTACGGTCCTGAAGAATCATTTACCACACTGGTTGACAAACCTGTTGTAACCACTGCTGCAGTTTCAGCAGTTACAAAAGTGTCAGCTGTTTCCGGAGGTGATGTTACCTATGATGGTGGCGGTACAGTTTCGGCCCGCGGCTTAGCCTGGGGATTGAATGCTGATCCTACAACAGCCGATAATATTATTGACGGAGGTAATGGTACAGGAGCTTTTGTCAGCAATTTAGCCGGTTTAGCTAAAAACACTACATATCATGTACGTGCTTTTGCTACAAACAGCGTAGGTACTGCCTATGGTGCTGATGTTTCATTTACAACCCTGGCAGATATACTTACCTGGCATGTTCCCGGAGATTATCTGGTAGCCAGCTATCCAGGCGGCACATACAAAGACTGGGATCCGGCTAATTCACCAATTATCATGAATTCAGCAGCTACTCCTAATATTCTTGAAGGCTATGTTTATATGGCTAAGGCAAGCAATAACTGGAAGTGCACCTCACAGGCTGACTGGAAAGGAACAAATTACGGCCCTGGCGCAACAGCAGGTACTTTCAGTACGAATAATGATGCAGGCAACATTTTAGCTGCCGGCCCTGCTTATTATCAGATAAAAGCTGATCCTGCTGCTTTAACTTACACCATCATTGCAACTACATGGGGTGTTATTGGCGACGCAACTGCCGGTGGTTGGGATAATTCAACTCCTTTGACTTACAGTCCAACCACAAAAACATGGACAGGTGCAGCACATATGAAAGCTGGTGCATTCAAATTCAGGGCTAATAATGCCTGGGATATCAACTATGGAAGCGTACTTGCTGATGGCAAACTGGATACTCAGAATAACAATAATATACCTGTTACTGTTGAGTCAGATTATCTCATCACATTAGACCTTAGTGCTCCAAATGCATATACCTACAGCACCTTAACATGGGGTTTGATCGGTGATGCTACTCCAGGTGGATGGAGCACAGATACTCCAATGGCTTGGGATGCAACCAATAAAGTCTGGACAGTAACAGTGGCACTTGTATCAAGCGGTGGCGCTAAATCGTTCAAATTCAGAGCTAATCAAGCCTGGGATCTTAACTATGGAGGCAAAGGCACTTCCGACGGCAGCGCTGATAATTATTCAGGAGATGGTTTTACTGCTCCTTTAGCTGCTGGTGGAAAAAACTTAGGTGTACCGGGAAATGCTAACGGCACATATAAAGTTACTTTGAATCCTGCAACCCTTACAGCTACAGTAGTTTTACAATAACCAAAATACATAATACGCAAGGGAAGTTACAGCAGTTGTAACTTCCCTTGCAGTATTATAATGTGGCAATCTTTTAAATTACTTCTCTGCGAATTTAACAGAGATCTCAGGTATAGGGAAGGTTAGATTAGTAAAGACCAGGCTGAAATCTTCAATCTGTTATCATTTACATTTTCCTCTTTTGAAGAATCTTTAAGTGAAATGATCTGCTTGCTACATGCGTCCACTATTTTACAGATTATTTATCCTACATGTCTGACCTTTGATTAACTGAGGTTACTTAAAATTGTGCCATGCCTCATTTCCGCAGTCTATTGTTTGATTACTGGGAACAATTATATCCTGGTGTACCGGCTAAAATTCTGGAAAACTTTCTCCTCACTATCGAATTCTATTCCGATAAGAAAGATGTGACTGGTTTTCAAGCCGATTGGTATAAAGATGCTATTGTATATTCTTTGTATGCTGATCTTTTCAATACTGACTTTACCGGTTTAACACAAAAACTGGACTATCTGAACGATCTGGGCATCAATTGTATCTGGCTCTTGCCGGTTCTTGATTCTCCGATGCGTGATGCAGGATTTGATATCAGTGATTATAAAAATATAAGATCTGAATTACTTGATAAGTCAGGGAAAACGAATGATCAGAATATTTTCCGGCAATTCCTTGCTGCTGCACACGAAAAAGGAATTAAAGTGATTTTTGATATCTCGATGAATCATACTTCTGATGAACATCCCTGGTTTGTCGAAGCATGCAAATCGAAAGATAATCCTTTCAGGGATTACTATATCTGGTCCGAAAATGTCGATTTGTACAAAGATGCCAGGATAATTTTTAAAGGAATTGAATCATCAAATTGGGAAAAGAAAGGCGATGAGTATTATTTTCATCGGTTTTTTAATTTCCAGCCCGACTTAAATTACAAGAACCCGCAGGTTTTATTGGAAATATGCAGTGTTCTGTTATTCTGGCAAAACGCAGGTGTTGATGGCTTCAGGGCTGATGCAACTCCTTATATCTGGAAAGAAGAAGGCACTGAATGCGAAAACCTGCTTAAGACTCATTTGGTTGTTAAATTTTTCAGGGCGATACTTGATTATATCAAACCCGGCTCCCTCCTTTTGGCTGAAGCTTGTCAACAGCCTGCCCAGGTTGTTGAATATATGGGCAATGGCGACGAATGCCATGCTGCCTATCATTTCCCGTTAATGCCACGGATTTTTAAATCCATTGCCATGCAAAGTGGCAAACCAATTGAAGAAACACTTTCAAAAGCATTTACACCCGAATTGCCAGCCAGCGGTCAATGGTTCACCTTCCTGCGTTGCCACGACGAACTTAGCTTAGAACTGGTTTATGTTACCGAAGAAGAACGCAAATACATACATAAGCAATATTGCCTGAAACCCGAATGGAACTTTCGCATGGGCGAAGGTATTTCTGCCCGTCTTTCCGAACTTATGCAGCGCGACGAGCGCCGGATCCTGCTGGCGTACTCTATAATCTTAACTCTTCCGGGAACGCCTGTTATATATTATGGCGATGAATTCGGGAAATTCAACGATGAAGCTTATTACAATGAAATGATTCGCGTCACAGGTAAAGATGACACCCGCTTCCTGGTTCGTGGAAAGATTGATTGGGAAGAACTATCCCTAAATTTGCAAAATCCTGAAAGTTTTAGCAGTCATATCTTTACTAAGCTCAGGCTGATGTTGCATATACGCAATCAGCACAAAACTTTTGGCCGTGGAAGTATTGAATTTATTACACTTCCTGGAAATGAAAGAGGAAACCTGCTATCATTTATCCGCACGTATGAGAATGAAAAATGGCTGATTATTCATAATATGAAAGCAACTGCTGCTGACATTAAGTTGCCCGCTATTGCAGAAAATTGCGTTGATATTTTTAGCAATACTACTCCACTTACTATTGACGCATATGGGTTTAATTGGGTAAAGATCAGGTAATAATACCACATAGCTTTTTAACTCAGAATAATGAATTTTGATTGGCAACCATAGAAAGGCCAAAGGTAACAGTCAAAGGCAAAAGTTAATTATAACATGATTTGGGAAAATGGTTACAAATGACAAATCAATGGCTATCGAATGACTACTGATTCCTCTCAAATGCTCCAACTATCAGAAACTGAATGACTATCCAATGGTCATTGAAAGACCATTTAAAATCTTCAATTTATTTTAAACATCCTCCCTATGCCAACCAAATATCTTTTCGAAGCAGTAATTTTTGACCTTGATGGTGTCATCACACGTACAGCCTTGGTTCATAGCCATGCCTGGAAAAAAATGTTCGACGACTACCTTCTCCAACGCGAAAAAGAGTTTGGCGAACCTTTTAAGGAATTTACCCAAAAAGATGATTATCTTCCTTTTGTGGATGGCAAACCACGTTATGAAGGGGTAAAGTCTTTTCTCGAATCGCGCGGAATTAATATCCCATTTGGTGATCCTTCTGATGAAGTTGCGCTGGAAACCGTATGCGGATTAGGCAACCGGAAAAACATCACCTTTAACGAAGTATTAAAGCGCGACGGTGTTAGCGTTTATGAATCTACTGTTCAACTGATCCATGACCTAAAAAAGGTTGGAATTAAAGTGGGAGTTGCCTCATCAAGCAAAAACTGTGAAGCTGTACTGGAAGCTGCCGGATTAATGCCCTTAATTGAAACCCGCGTCGATGGTGTTGTATCAGCTGAAATGGGATTGAAAGGAAAACCTGAACCTGATATTTTTACAACGGCTGCCGCAAACCTTGGCGTTAAGCCGCATAATGCCATTGTAGTTGAAGATGCCACATCGGGAGTTGCAGCAGGAAAAGCCGGAAATTTCGGACTGGTGCTGGGATTGGCCCGCGAAGAAAATATAAATGAACTGCTTATCAATGGAGCCGACATTGTGCTGGAAGACATTTCTGAAACAACGCTCGAAGGCCTTAACGACTGGTTTAAAAAAGGAATTGAAGCTGATGGCTGGAATATAACTTATAATACCTACGAACCCAACAAGGAACGCACCCGCGAAGCTCTGCTTACAGTTGGAAACGGATATTCAGGTACCCGTGGTGCCATGGATGAAAACGATGCCAACAAGATAAATTACCCCGGAACATACATTGCCGGATTGTACAACCGGCTTAGCACTCCAATTGCCGGCAGGGATGTGTGGAATGAAGATTTTGTGAATGCACCCAACTGGCTTCCTGTTACATTCTGTATCAACGACAGCAAATGGTTCGATATTAACGATACTGAAATAATTTCCATTCAGCGTAAGCTTGATTTTAAATCAGGCCTGCTAACGCGGTCTCTGAAGGTAAAAGATGAAAACGGAAACGAAACTCTGATTGAATCCAAAAGATTTACTTCTATGGCTGACCAACATTTATCGGCCTTACACTATACGGTGAAACCTTTAAATTACAGCGGTAAAATAACCATCAAAACCGGCCTGAACGGAGCTATCATCAATGATGGTGTTGAACGCTATAAATCACTCAACCAGCAGCACCTTAAACCGCTTGAGCAGGGAGCTTCGGGTGACAGGCAATATGTAGTTGTTTCCACTACTCAATCAGGAATACAAATTGCAGAAACTGCCGAACATTTCTTCTTTCAGGATGGAATTTCGTCGGAAGTTGAACTGTATCACTCCATATCACCATCGGCAGTTTACAGCACAGCATCGTTTAATCTTGAGAAGGAAGAAGTAGTAACCCTGGTTAAGAAAGTCGCTATATATACATCGAAGAAAGACGATGTAACCGATCCTTTAACTTCTGCTGAAATAAAATTAGATACCGTTGCCGGTGATTTTGACACTCTTCTTACTGAAAGCAAATTAGCCTGGGATAAAATCTGGGATAGCGTTGACATGAAGGTTACAGGTGACCGTTTTTCGCAAAAACTACTCCGGCTTCACCTCTATCACCTGATGGTTAGTATGTCGCCGCATAACAGTGATATAGATGCGAGCATTACTGCACGGGGTTTACATGGTGAGGCATACCGTGGGCATATTTTCTGGGACGAGCTTTTCATCCTGCCGCTTTACGATATCAACATGCCTGAAGTAGCAAAATCAATGCTGATGTATCGCTACCGCAGGCTCGAAAAATCAAAAGAATACGCCAAGGAATACGGTTTTGAAGGAGCAATGTTTGCCTGGCAGAGCGGATCTGACGGACGCGAGGAAACCCAGGTTATCCATCTGAATCCGCTTAACGGCCAATGGGATGTGGATCACAGTTCCTTACAGCGCCATGTTTCGCTCGCTGTGGCTTTCGACATCTGGCAATATTTCCAGATTACCGAAGATCATAATTTCATGAAATCGTATGGTACAGAAGTATTCCTCCAGGTATGCCGTTTCTGGGCAAGCAAATGCCACTGGAACGAGAAACGCCAGCGCTACGATCTCACCAAGGTAATGGGTCCTGATGAGTTTCATGAACTGTATCCTGATGCTAAAGAAGGAGGCTTGAACAACAATGCTTATACCAACCTTATGACAGCCTGGGCGTTCCGGAAGGCAGCCCTGATACTGGAATCGTATGGCGAAAATGGATTAGCCGAATTCGAAAAACTTGGCTTCAAAAAGGAAGAACTTAATTTGTGGAATGAAATAGCCGGAAAATTATTCCTCGATATTAACAACGATGGAATCATTGCTCAGTACGAAGGATATTTTGACCTTAAAGAACTGGACTGGGATTTTTATAAAAAGAAATATGGGAATATTTACCGCATGGATAGGATACTTAAAGCAGAAGGGCTCACACCTGACGAGTTTAAAGTTTCCAAACAAGCTGATACACTGATGACTTTTTATAACCTGGAAAAAGCAGAAGTTGACAGCCTGCTTTCCGGTTTAGGATATAACTTACCTTCAGATTACCTGCAACGAAACCTGGAATACTATTTTGGCCGTACTTCACATGGTTCGACTTTAAGCCGTATTGTACATGCCCGACTTGCGTCCATTGCCGGGAACAGGCAAATGAGCTGGGAATTGTATTCCGATGCCTTAGCCAGCGACTTTGTGGATATTCAGGGCGGAACTACAGCCGAAGGCATTCATGCCGGTGTAATGGCGGGAACCGTTCTGATTGCACTGAGTACTTTTGCAGGTGTATCATTCGACCAGGATCATTTGTCGGTACAGCCTTCGATGCCTGATGCATGGGAATCATTGAGTTTTGGAATAAGTTTTAAAGGAACCCGTTTCCAAATGACAATTACGAAAACTCAGCTAGTTGTAAGTGCGGATAAAGACTCTACGATCCTGGTGAATACCAAGAAGATGAAAGTTGCCGAAGGGAAAGACAGTATTTTCACGTTTTAGCTCGGATTCCTGCTTAACTTTGACATTGCGTTCCCGGTTTAAACCCTTGCGTCTTTGCGATAATTATTTTTAAGCTAGGACGCAAAGTTAAACACAAAGAAACGAAGTAGGAATGAAAATCAGAAGGTTAACCTTCTAAAAAATAAATCTGATAAAAACTATAAAAACATAAAAACCATGTTAGGCGACGTACTATTGATTACCGAAAAGCATCAGATAGCCGGAGAAATAATTATTGAGCAAATCCTTGCAAACCAGAAACCGAAGATGATGATCGGAATTTCAGGCGAATCAGGTTCCGGGAAATCGGAGCTGGCTCATGTTATCGCCAAAGGATTGCGCAAGCACGGTATTTTTGCTAAACCCATTCATATCGACAACTACTATCGCATTCTTCCACTCCTCCGCACCGAATGGCGCAAAGAAAACGGGATTCAGAATGTGGTTGGCTATGGCGAATACGACTGGGATACCATTAACCGCAATATTGCTGACTTTAAAGCCGGCGAAGTATCAACCGGCCCGTGCGTTGACCTGGTTACCGAGCAGGTGGATCAGCTTACAACCGATTATTCGACGGTAGATATGATAGTGGTGGATGGTTTATATGCCATTAAAACCGAAGGA
>CAIWMA010000109.1 GCA_903913645.1 uncultured Bacteroidales bacterium
CTGAGACTGCACTTAGCGGAACATTGCCGTCTAACACTTCACTTTTTAGTGATCGTTTCTGGACACTTAGTCAAACAGGTTCTAATGTATTTTCCTATGATATCACACTTGATGGTATAGGCTTTGCACCTACAGGAACAGCAGTAATATTAAAAAATGATGCAGGAACTATTACATCGTTAACCGCATCAACTCCTTCTTACACAGCAACGGGGCTGACAAGTTTCAGTGAATTTGGTTTGGGTGATTACAATCTCCCAACTATCGTAGCTCCGGTAATCCAATCCAGCGATGTTTTATTTAGTTCAGTTGCCGGAAACAGTTTGACTACTTCCTGGACAAATGGTGATGGAACAAACCGAATTGTTTTGATAAATACTTCGAATAGTTTCAGCACACCTGTTGATGGAACTGATCCCACGGCTGACACAGCATATAGCGGAACCGGAGAGCAAGTTATCTACAATGGAAGTGGGAATTCTGTCTCTGTATCCGGATTAAACAACAGTATTGAATACTGGTTCAGAGTTTTTGAATATAATGGAACAGCTCTAACAACTAAGTTTAGTACAGCCGATGGAATTAATAATCCTGCCAGTCAAGTTACGAGTACTGCAACAATATGTGGAACAAAAACTGTTGGAATTGGAGGAGATTATACAACCCTTACAGCTGCAATTTCGGATTTAAATACTAAAGATCTTTGTGGTGCTGTGAATCTCACTTTAACAGATGCAACTTATCCCGATGAAACATTTCCATTGGTGATCAACTTTAATGCTGGTTCCAGCTCTGTGAACACCATTACTATAAAACCCGCTAGTGGTAATTCGCCTGTTATTATTTGTAATACTTACAAATCAGCTTTCATACTGAATGGTTCTGATTATGTTATAATTGATGGCTCCAACCAAGTTGGGGGAATAAGCAAGGACTTGACTATATCCAACACATATACAGGAAGTACGTCAAGTAGTATAATAAACCTTGAGGATAATGGAGTCAAAAGTGCTTCAAACAGCACAATTATGAATTGCATAATTGGCGGAATGCCTTCGGTCAGTAGCAGCTTTGGAATTTATTTAAATGATGATCTTGGCAGAAATTTCGAGAATACCTCTATTTTAAATAATACAATCAAGAATACTAGAATTGGAATAAGAATTTCTGATGCTAATAATAACATAATATCCTCAAATATTATAGGTAATGAAACTGAACCTATTAAGCAAGGTGGTATTGAAATATCATATTGTGATAATAATTTAATTTCAAACAATGATATCTTTGGTGAAACTTCAGGTAATCCAAACGCATATCAATATGGTCTTTTTGTTGGACCATTTTCAACAAATTCCAAAATCATAAAGAATAAGATTCACGACTTCTATTATACCGGTTCTAGTGGAGTAGCATGTTGGGGCATTTATTATAAAGCTGGCGCTAATTCACTTAGCGAAATATCAAATAACCTTATCTATAACATAAAAAGTGACGGAGATACCGTCGCAGGAGGTACAAAATATGCAAATTTTATTCCTGCAGGTATTTCTATAATTTCTGGAGGAAATCTTCAGATTTATTACAATTCAATTAATATGACTGGGAAAGTCCTTGGGACAGGAGCTTTTTCAAACTTTGCAGGAAACAGTACATGCCTTTTGATTAATAGCAATGTATCAAATATGGATATTAAAAACAATATTTTTAAAAATTCCATGACTACTGAATCAGGAACCGGTACGAATAAAACATATGGATTAGTTTCGTATTCAGAAAATACAGTCTTTTCCGACATTAATTACAATGATTATTTTATTGATGGATTAAATCCATATGTTGGATTTTTATCCGGGGAAGAGCAAACTATTGCTGATTGGCAGGCTGCTACTTCAAAAGATGGCAATTCTATATCTTCAGACCCGGGTTTTGTTTCTGATACCGATTTACACCCCAGCCTTGTTGGACCAAATAATAAAGGAATTACAATTGCAGGCATTACAAATGATTTTTCTGAAAAAAACCGCTCCAGCACTCCGGATATAGGTGCTTATGAATTTTCACTTTTACCAAAGATTGTTACCGATGCTGCTACTAACATTAGCGTAACTTCAGTGCAATTAAATGGAACAGTAAATGCTAATAATGATTCAACCTTTATTTCCTTTGAGTGGGGACTTACTTCAACATACGGGAATATTATTGCCTCAAATCCGGATACTTTGAGTAGTGGATCAGCAACTGCTGTTATAGCTAGCTTAAGCGGGCTGAATGAAAATACATCTTATCATTTCCGATGTGTAGGTATAAATACAACTGGAACAATATATGGCGATGACCAGTCTTTCATAACTCAATGTAGTCTTCCTTCAGATGCCGGATCGATTTCAGGATCGAGTTCCGTTTGTCAGGCAGCTAAGGAAGTAGCATATTCAGTTGAAGCAATACCTAACTCAACCTACTATATCTGGACTCTGCCCTTAGGATTTACCATTGTAAAAGGTGACAGTACAAATAGCATTATGGTTAATTTGAGTGAAGGAGCTGAAACAGGATTAATTACTGTTCAAGGTGTAAACGCTTGTGGTAATGGTGTTTCTTCCGGTTACGATGTGGTAGTGAACCCGATACCTTCAACACCAGTAGTTTCGCAGGTTGGAAATACACTTAGTAGTGATGCACTTACTGGAAACCAATGGTATCTGAATGGTTCCATTATATCTGATGCAGTTGCTCAAACTTATGAAGCCGTTACTGATGGTGATTATTCTGTTGTTGTAACATTGAGTGGATGTAGTTCTGAAATTTCCAATGTAGTTTCCATGGTTATTACAGGAATTGCTACTAATATGTTTGTTCAAAACATTAATACGTTTCCAAACCCCAGCCATGGCAACTTAACTCTGTCTGTTACTTCTGCCAGCCCGGAAACATTTGACTTAAGAATACTGAATTCAATTGGTGTTTCAGTTTATAATCAAAAAAGACTTCTTGTAGATGGGACTCTAAATAAGGTTATTGATATTTCTACATTGCCACAAGGAGTATATTCACTAGTTTTGAATTCTTCCAATAATCATCAACTAATTCGTAAAATTGTAATCAAATAAATCTTTCAGATACTTATCATTTCTATTTCTTAGGCTGCTCATTAATGAGCAGCTTTTTTTTTACCACTAAACTACAAGGCTTTAAGTAAATTGTATAAATATTATAAAATA
>CAIWMA010000110.1 GCA_903913645.1 uncultured Bacteroidales bacterium
AAACAAATATAACATCTTTTTATATATCCGGGTATTCAATCAGCTTTTTTTGCCGAACCTTGTTACCGTGACAAGCGTTAGTCCGACAATGTAAATCTATTCGCATGGTTCGTGTTATCAAATTCCTCTTCGTACCTCTGGCTACTGAGTCGGGGGAGCTATCAATGCTTTCTTGCTGCTACTTTACCATAAATGGAAGTATTATTCCACTACACACAAATTGTTTCCCGATACACAGAAATCACGATCACAACAACACGGAAACAATTTTATTCCACACTGAAGCAATGTCCCGCCAGGCGGAAACAGTATTACAGCACACGGAAGCAAAGCTCCGCCACGTGGAAGCAGTATTACGGCACCCGGAAGCAATGCTCCGCCATACGGAAGCAAAGCTACGCCACACGGAAGCAGTGTTACGATGGCGTAGAACATCTTCCGCCCTCCGTACAATATCTTCCGTGTTCAGTGGAATATCCCCCGGTTGCATTACTATATCTTCCGTATGCCGTGAATTTTATCATATTAAGTAGTAAATAATCTCTGTATTGTGCAAACTGGTTTCATTCTCCCGCTAGCAGATTCCCTTTTTATACTGCCCGTCGGTAGTGGGATAAATTGCCTGTTTAAGTCTCTCTTTTGCATCCGGAATTCCGTTCAGCAGGTTTTCAAAAAGCCTGGTAGTTCCTGCTTTATCTAAGGCCGTTTTTGTGCCGGTTTTTACATCCCGCAAATCAATAAGGTAACCCATATAAAATGCTGGCATATCGCTTACAATATCCGTATTCAAATAGTTACTATCATTGAAAATAGCGTTGTAGTTCCCTTTGGCTTTATCGATAACGAAGGTTGTGTTTTTCAGGTTTGTGATGGAAGCTGTTCGATTACAATCCGAAATACAGCTTTCATCCATCGCAACTTTGTAGCATCCGGTTACCAGGTGAAACAGGCATTGCCGGCTGGTCATCAGCACAACAGGGTGGTAGATGCTGTAAAAAAGTTCAAAATCATCAGGCTTTTTAATGCCGTGCATCTGCATTTTACTTATTTCGTTCGAAATAAACGCACCCGAACAATTGAAATTCTCCTTTAAACACAGCAAACCAAAGGAATTAATCGTATTCAGAAATGGGCCGGCAATCCAGGCAATTCCTCTTTTGTAGGCTTCAAAAGCAATTCCCGTATTATTGGTTACAATGCGTTTGGGCTGCGCCAGTTCCAGAAATTCAACAGCTGCTGAATAATCTTCGCCAATGATTACCGAAGGGAACCAGGGGATTAAATCTTCGTTTTTTGTAAATAGTTCAGTGAAATCAGTCAGGTTATTCTTGAAACTATCAGGCAGTTGGAAATAGATAGTTGCCTGTGTTTTCTCACATAGAGAAAGATCATCCACCGAGGAGATCAGGACCGACAGCGTTGGTTTTAGATTTGCGTTTTCAGGCTTTTTTAGCATCGGAACTGCAACAGGCTCAGCATATTCTCTCGATCCGTTCAGGATAAACAACAGCCGTTTTTTAACAGCAGTAAGTTCTTTAAAAGGCAGGTAAACTTCAGCCTGGAGTTGATTCAAATCCAGTTGTTCGATAAAATATTCAGTCTCATTTATAACCTTTAGCCTTTTTAAAATCATCTCCCGGTTTAATGCCTCGGTACCTGCATTTGCCAGGTTAACTTCCGAAAGCACATCAAACGAAAAATCACTGGCCGTTACCGACACTTTTAACGGGCTGCCGCTATTGCCCGAAAGGCTTATCTTTAAAGGTTCTTTAGCTATGCTTAGCTGGTTAATCAGCTTTTCAACACCGGTGATGATTCCCGTTCTTTCGTTGTACACATCGCCTTTTGCTTTTTCCAGCGTTGCATCCGTGCCGGCACCATTTACTTCTGATAAATAGATTGCTGAATTATCGCGCGGATTATCGATAAACATTTCTTTTGAGATATTACTTTTTAGGTAGCCGTTTGTAAAATCCCGGTTAAATACTTTACGCAGCGCATTGTTGTCATCAGATAGTTTATCCGTATAATAAAAACTATTGAGTTGCTTTCTCCAGGCATCAACCACCGTATACACATAATGGAACTTTTTTATTCTTCCTTCAATTTTTATGGAATCAACTTCTGCAGCCGATAGCTCTCGTAAATTAGTAAAGGCTGAATTATCCTTAAGATTAAGAGGGAAGTTTTTACCTTCTGGAGTAGGTAGGTACTGATCACGGCATGGCTGGCTGCACCTTCCTCGGTTTCCCGAGTTGCCGCCATGTAGGGAACTCATATAGCAAAGCCCTGAAAAGGAAATGCAGTTTGAACCGTGAACAAATACCTCGGTTAACATATTGTTTTGATGGGCAACCAGGCTTAAAGCCTTTATTTCTTCAAGGTTTAACTCCCTGGAAAGGTTTAAGCGGGTAGCGGTAAGTTTACTCAAAAACTGCACCTGACCTTTGTTATGTGTGGTCAGTTGTGTGGATGCGTGAATTTTAAGACTTTTAAAATATTTTGCCAGCAGATAAAACATTCCTAAATCCTGGACGATAATACCATCAATGCTTGTATTAACTATTTTATTCAGTACGCTGATGAGAGCCGGAATTTCGTTCTCAGTGATAAGTATATTGAGAGTCAGGAAAACCTGGCAATTATGTTGATGGGCAAGCCGTAAAATTCCGTTCAGATCTTCGAAACCTATATTTGTTGCTCGGTTCCTGGCATTGAATTTATCCAGTCCGCAGTACACAGCATCCGCCCCGGCAGCAATCGCTGCTTTTATGGAATCAATATCTCCGCCGGGAGCCAGTATTTCAATGCTTCGTCTCATTCCCGAAAAGTATAACTTATTTGCTGATTTTTAATGAATGATCGTACCTGATTTTCATATTTCAGTACAAAATAATCTTCCGTTACAAAATTATCTCCCTATATACCCGGCCCAAGCACTGTATAAAACCGGGCGTAAGATTCTGTAATATTTGTAATTATACTTGCTTCTTTGCAACTCCCATAAAAAAAAGAGAACCATTTCTGATCCTCTCTTTCAAATTAACCAAACTAAATGAATCATTATTTTAAAGCACAATTCCAACCGTCAGGTTAAGTGATTTCGTGCGGTATTCTGTAGGTTGCAACTCTATTTCCGACAAGCCCATATCGTAACGAAGGTCGAAACAAATATTCTTTTTGAATACAGGCGTCTGGAAACCAATGCCAAATGTAGTACCCCAGTCGGTATTTTTACTGTCGCTAACCGGAACCAGCGTGCCTTCATTGTTGCCCGAAATACGTGTTTGAGTGTTTAGTGCAAAAGCAGCATAAGGACCGGCGTTGATATAAAATACGGAACCCGATTTGTTAAGCAACTGGTCATTTCTGTATTGAAAAAGAACCGGTACTTCAAGGTAGTGCAGCATGAAATCGGTTTTAACAGTCGTATTCAGTTCTGTTGTTTCGTTGCTGCGGCCTTTGCGAACATAATTCAGTTCAGGCTGAATGGCAAACGACTTGAACACAGGAATTGCGGCGAAAGCACCGCCGGTATACGAAAAAGTCACTTTGTTGTCCTGGTAAAGATTTCCTTTGTCGGATAGGGTAGTAGCAGCTACGCCGCTGCGTAACCCGAAAGTAACTTGCGAAAATGCCGATGTCGAAATCAGCATTATTGCTAAAGCAAGCATAATTGAATTCTTTGTTTTCATGTTTTTTTGATTTTTAAATTGTTGTTTTAAAGATTGTTGTTTTTCGTTTTAAGATTTTCTTCTCTACGGCGCTATTCTTACCATACCCACTTTTTAAACTTTGAACTTTAATTTTTCACTTTTCACTTTGAATTCCCTAACCCACAATCCCTATCTTTTTCCGAATTTCCCTGTACGAATGCGACGCCAACTCACGTCTAAGATGTGCCGAAAAATTAACCTGATATCCGTAAGTTATACAGGCAGTGAGGAAGTAAACACCTGTTTGAATCCAGAGTGACATAATCTCTTTCCTTGTTTCGAAAATGGTCGCTCCAAGCGAGTTCATCTTGATATAACCAAATATCGCGTTCGACGAAGGGAATATCTCGCGTACTGCCAGCCAAACTGTGCTGAAATTTGAAAGTGGCCAGATGATTCCCGACAGGAAAAGTAAAGGAATGGAAGTGAAAAGGTAAAGCATCATTGCGCTTTCGCGGTTTTTAAAAATCACCGAAAGGGTTAATCCCATAAAGATGCTTGAAAGTATAAATGGCGTTATCAGCGCAATCAGTTCAACTAAACTGGCCGATTGTCCGTACCCGAACCATTCAGGGATTATACCCAGCATATAAATGCACAGCAAAGCATAAATTGTGAAATAGGCTGCTGCTTTTCCTAGTACCAATCTGAATGTTCCCATTTTTTTACGATCCATGGGAACCAGCGTTCCGAAAATATGCCGTTCCCGGGCTGTGCCGGCAAGTATTCCAATAGCTATGATCAAGGTCTGTTGAATAATCAGGATCAATGCAGCAGGAATGCCATAGCTTGCAAATCCTCCTGCCTGGTTAGCCATGGCGTTGTCGACCATTTTAAAAGGCTCGGCAGTTATCTGGGCCTGGCGCTCTGTTAATCCATCGTTCATCAGGTTTTTGATCTGGAGCTGGTTGCCGGTTTCAAGTGAAACGAAACTGGCTCCTGTCATAAGTGCTTTATAATACAGGAAAAACTCCATATCGGCATACGCTGAGATTGTTGTCTGGCGTTTCATGGCAATATCCTTGCTGAAAGTTTTCGGAATCTGAACGATACCGCGGACTTTACGGTTTTTGAACATGCTGATTGCTTCTTCCATCGAAATGCTTGTAGTTGCTACTTTCAGATCAGGGGTGGCATCCAGGTCGCGGGTAAACTGGCGGCTATCGGACGAATGGGATAAGTCAACCACTGCTATTGGCAGATCGCGGACTACTTCCGGATAATAGATAAATGAATACAGCAACGGGTAAATCAAGGGAACAGCAAAAATCAGTATCATTACTCCCACATCCGAAAATATAAGCTGGAATTCACGCATCCATATCCTGAATGCATGGCTGAATCCTTCGATGATCTGCCGGAATATATTTATATTCTTGTTTTTCATTATGTTCGTATTACTTTCTTTGCGTTCTTATTATTTTCTTTGCGTCTTTGCGTTTAAATCTTTCTGACCGCAAGGGCGCAAAGGGTTAGCGAGGTGCACGAGTGGACTATTATTTCAGGTTACGTTTGATGTACATTTTCAATAAATGTCTGATAAATCAAAGCAGATTTCAACCGGTTGATTATTGTCAGTGGCAGCAAAAAGAACAGAACCAGGTACAGGTACGAAAGAATTGAATACCTGGGTTCGAACCCGGCAAGTATCTGGCTTTGAAATATGTGCATGTAGTGCCTTACGGGGAAACCGCTGGCCCAGTATTGAAATACCGGCGGCATGGCTTCGATAGGGAAGGAGAATCCGCAAAGTGTAAGTGCCAGGATACCATAAAAAGCGGCCAGGTTAAGCGAGTGACGCATCAATGGAAGCAATCCGATAAAGAAAACTCCGATTGCCTGGTAAGCCATCACAAACAGGAACGATCCAATCATTAGCCATCCTAGACTGGTATTCATCGGTATCTGCATCACCTTGTATAGCATGAAATTTTGAAACATCATTTCAATGAAGAAGATAACCGTATAAGGTAAAAGCTTTCCGGTGATAGCTGTAAATATTGATTTGTTTGAAAGCCGAAGCCATTCGTGTGAGGTTCTTTCCTTTATTTCTATTCCAATGCTGTAAACTGTCATCAGGAGTATGAAAAGTTGCAACATGATTGGCAGCACAATGGTTGAGATATATACCGAGTAATTTGCTGTAGGGTTAAACAATTGATGAGTGCTGAGCTGAATCGGCTGTACCTGCGACTTGATGTAATCTTCAGGCTGGCCCATTGCTTCACGTTTCTGGATGTTTATTCCACCGGATAAAGTGTGAAGGATCAGCGTTAAGTCGTTTTGCATCAATCCGCCGGCAATCAGGAACCCGTTTTGATAGTAATAACTGATCACAGGTTGCCTAGAGGCGAGGATATCGGATTGAAAGTTTTTAGGAATAACCACAAATCCATAAATGTTACCTGCTCGTAATTCGGACATAGCTTCCGTTTCCGATTGCAGATTTTCCGTAACAGTACTCACGGGAGTAACATCAATATTCCTGGCAACTTTTCGTGAACTGGCTGTCTGGTCCAGGTCGACAATTGCGATTGGCATTTTAGTTGGAACACCTTCTTGGAAAAGTGAAGCGAAAAACAAAATTGACAGAACAGGAAGTACAAGTACCACCAGGATGTAAAGCCCGCGCGACGTCATGCGGTTCACTTCCCGCACTGCAACTTTCCAGATATTTATTAATATTGATTTCATTGGTTTATTTTGTTTAGTGCTTAGTGCTGTGTGCACAGTGCTTAGGATTACCCCTGTGAATTTTTTTCTTATATCTTGCTCACTGCTTTTATTCTTACTTCACACATCCGCCATCGCACATCCAACATCCACCTACTTCAGCTTCCCGTAATCCACCATCAAACTCATTCCCGGTCTCAGTCCTTCAATTTGTACAACCGGAACAGCGCGTACTTCAAAGCTTTTAACATCAAATCCGCCATTGGTTTTAGTTGCTTTAAAAGTGGCATAGCTTGCCATGGCTTTAATATAGTTTACTTTAAGTTTCACTGATTTGTTTCCTAATGCAGGAACTACTGCATCCAGTTCTGTCCCGACTTTGATGTTCGCAAGCAAGTCTTCGCGAATATTGAAAACTACCCACGTGTCATTCAGATCAACCACATTCATAATCGGAGCACCAGAGCCAACCAGTTCCCCCTGTTTAGGGAAAATATCCGAAACTTCACCACTGATAGGTGAAACCAACATGGTTTCTGATAAATACGATTCCACTTCCGAAACAGCACCTTTGGCACGGTTCACCATGGCCAGGGCTGCAAGTTTGTCTTCTTTTTCGGCACCGTTTATGGCCATATCGTATTGCGATTTCGCAGCTTTGGAAGTTGCTACGGCTGCCTGGTAATTGGCTTCGGCCTCGTCGCGTTTTTGTGCAGGAATTACACTTTCATTATACATGTTCTGGACACGCTTGTATGTTATATCAGCCAGTTTCACACCGACTTCAGCTTTTTGCCACAATTCGTATGCACCTGCAATCTGTTCGATACGTGCGCCTTTGTTGGCTTTCTGGTTTTGGGCATTGGCTGCATCTTCGGCGGAAGTAGCCTGCATAAGTTTGGCATTCAATTCAGGACTGTTTATTAAAACCAGGGTATCGCCTTTTCTTACATTCATTCCTTCTGATACCATGAACTTGTCAATACGACCGGGAACTTTGCCAGAAACACGTACTTCGGTGGCTTCAGCCTGGCCTTGCAGCATGATGGGTTCTGGTTTCAATACTATCCATCCAATAAAGCTTACTGCTGCTATTACAAAGAGCAAGGTCGAAAATGCGATCAGCATGCCTGAATGTCTTTTGTTTATTGTTTTCATTGTGTTGTGAATTATTGTTTTGTTGACTTGGTGAATATTTTATTTTATCAATTTATAACTTCAAGTTACTGGTGTCTGGCTACTGGCTTTTGGTGGATAGGAAATGGTTGCTTGTACCAAGATTCTACCTCCGACTTCAAACATTCACCATACTCCATTTTTACCGGATATTTGAAAGTACGAGGCTTCCTGTAGCTTTGTAGCATTCCAGTGCTGCCTGGCGTTGTGCGAAAACTGCCTGCAGGTACTCAAGTTCGGCATTCTGCATTTCAGTTTCTGTAGCTAGCCGCTCGGTAATATTTATAATACCTTCATTGTATGATTTCTGGGCAAGGTCGAGCGCCATGCGGGCTGCAGTACGCTGTTTTTCTTTATATGTGACCTGTGAAACTGAAGCCCGGTAAGTAGTGGTAACCTTGGTTTGATTTAACTGAAGTAACTCGCGGGCTTCTTCACGGGCGTTTTCTGCTTTCTTAACTTCCAATGTAGCCTGGTGAACTTTGGCTGTACCGCCTGAACGATCGAAAATTTCCCATTTAAATCCCACGCCAGCCATATAGGTTGGGCCCAATCCGATGTTATTAATTTTCATATCCATTGGAATCGGGGCGCTCATAGTGGCATCTGCTTTGAAAATATTATCGTAACGGACCGATGCCAAAGCCTGTACTTTGGGCAGGTAATGCGATTTCTCAGATTTAAGCATGTATTTCTGTGCTTCAACTCCGGCACTCAGAGCAATTAGTTCTGCCCGGTTGCTTATATCTGAACTTGTATCTGCATATAATAAAGTCTTCAAATCAGGATTCGTTGTTTCGAAACTGTTGGCTGGTTTACCGGTAAGCTGAGCAAGTTTCTGATGAAGTAATGTTTTCCTGCTTTCGTATTCCGAGATTTTTGCCTGCAGATTAGCATCGGCTACAGCAATTTTTAATGTATCAAATGATGTGGCAAGTCCATTTTTTAGAGCCGTAACAGCATACTTTTTCTCAGCAGCCAGCCTGATTGTCGACTCATCGAGTACATGCTTCGACTGGTTGAGCAAGGCAAGTTGATCGTAATATGTAATTACTTCGCTTATCACGTCAGACTTGCTTTTATCCGACAAGGCTTCCTGTGCTTTTATTATTTCTGTCAGCGCTTTCGATACATTCGAAACCTGCCCGCCACTATACAAAAGCATTTTGGCTGTGGCGTCAAGTCCAAAATAATTGCCATAGAATTCTCCATCCAGGTTTTTAGATACAG
>CAIWMA010000111.1 GCA_903913645.1 uncultured Bacteroidales bacterium
ATATAAAAAAGTGCTGGTAGTGGTTTTAGCAAAGGATGAAACAGCCCGAAAAGTTGCCGAAGATAAGATTGTATCAAACCATAAAGCTCTGCATGCTTCGTACCCTGTTTTTACTATTAAACAATTAAGCCAGGATACACTCAAAGTAAAGAATACGATTAAAGAACAAGGGTACGATGCTATCGTAGTTATGCGGCTTATTACCACCAAGGCAAAAAGCACCTATGTGGCCGGCAGTCATAACCAGGCCTACCAGCAAAACGGCATTTATTACTTCGGCGACTATCTTAATTCAAGCACTTATGCAACAGGTATGCAGTTTATTGTTTCTACCAATGTATGGTCATTGAAGGATGACAAACTGCTATGGTCAGGCGTAACCGAATCGACGGATCCTAAAAAAATTGACAACCTGGTAAATGATGTTGCTAAAGAGGTTGTTTACAAAATGACTCAAGACGGATTTATTCCGGGTAAATAAGTAATACCTGAATCCTGATACTTCTGCCTGACCTGCTCTTCTTATACTATCCGAATCCAGATTGTTATGCTGTAAAACTGATTATCGTTCAGAAAATCAATATTTATGATCTACAACCAATGGTACGTTATCCTTGATTCAAAGGAATTGAAGAACAAACCCTTACGGGTGAAACGATTAAATGAAGACCTAGTCTTGTGGCGTGACCAAAACGGCAATGCCTGCTGTATTGCCGACCGCTGCTGCCACCGCGGAGTTTCGCTCGCCTGCGGTAAAATAATTGAAGGGAAACTCGAATGCCCTTTTCATGGGTTTATTTATGACAAATCAGGGAAAGTAACAGTTATTCCTGCCAACGGCAAAAACAAACAGGTTCCTGAAACCATGAAGGTAAAAGCCTACAACACTTTCGAAGGCTACGGGCTGATATGGATTTGGTGGGGCGACGAAGATAAAATAACCAGGGAGCCATTTTTCTTTAAAGAACTTGCTGATTTCTCCTATTCAACTTTTGCAGATCCATGGAGCGTGCATTACAGCAGGGCAATTGAAAACCAGCTCGATGTAGTCCATCTTCCGTTTGTACATAAAACAACTATTGGCAGCGGCAACAAAACCCTGGTGAATGGGCCGGTTGTAAAAAGAGAAGATGAACTGATTACATTTTATGTGAACAATATAAAGGACGACGGCAAAACCACACCCTTAAAACCTGATGAAATTATGGATTATGAAAAGCTGTTTCATCTACAGTTCCATTATCCTAATATCTGGCAGAATTTCATTTCCGACAAAATACGGGCATTTGCTGCCTTTGTTCCGGTCGACGACGAAAACACTATCGTTTACATACGATATTATCAGCGGATGATCAATTTTCCTGTATTGAAACAGCTATTCAATTATATCGGAAAAGTATCGAGCATTGTAATTTTACGACAGGATAAGCGGGTTGTAATTACACAATTGCCAAAGAAAAGTGATTTTAAAATGGACGAACGGTTGATTATGGGCGATAAGCCGATTATTGAATACCGCAGGCACAGGCAGGAGTTGATTGAACGATCAGCGGAGTGATTAATGATTACAGCTTACTTATATGATTTCGGTTACCACACGAAAGGATTACTTTCGGGTAGACTTGGAAGTACGGAAGCTGGGTAGAAATTTAATTTCGAATATTGTTCCGCCACTAATATCAGATCAGCGCCGGCTTGAGGGGAGGGAATAAATTGTTTCTCAAAGTCTGCCAGCACTCCTGTCTCTACTTTTCGGGAACCTGTACCGATTTATCGGGAAATGTATATAAAGATTTCAAATGCTTCAACGAACACACAACTTAGCGCAGCGGTCTCTTGAGCGCAGCTCAAAACTTAGCGAAGCGATCTCATAGCCAGTCCCGCTTTTTTGCGGGAAGCGAAGCGAATAAACCCGCATTTGCTATAGCGTTTGTTATGTGGCGTTTTTCAAATTATTATTCCACCTTTATATACAAAGGTAACTTTTGCTTGCTTCAGAAATTCCTCTAAATTGTTTTGTTTAAATTTACCTTCATTTGTTAATTCTATTAAGAAGGATTGGGGATTCATGGAATTAGGTTGCCATACCCAAAACTCAAACCTTCTTTTGTGACGTTTCTGCAGATCGTATAATTCGGTGATTGAAATTCCGTGACCTTCCGATGACCAACAACCTATCATTTGAGGCCAGATAAGTCCACTTGTAAAGATGTCCAAATATCTTTTGTCTTCGACTCCGATTCTAATTATAACACTGTCATATAAAATCGACATTTCGTCCTTAGATACAATTGTCTCAATTTTACCTGTATACTTTGGATATGATTCATCATGACGTTTTTTCCTAAAAACTTTTCTTGACATGAAAGCTGAATGTTCACCTTCGTTTGCAAATTCTCTCTTCAAAGTGAGTTTGTCATAATAATTTTTCTGAATAGTCAATGGATACTTACATGAACCAAAAGTAAGTATAGAAAAAATAAAAATCAGGTATAAAATTATCTTCATATTGCGAGTTCTAAAATGCCACATAACGGTTGGCGGTATGGCCAGTAAGGGATTGCGGGCGAATCCCCTATCAAATTGCAATGAACTTTGAAGCGGGCTACAAACCTTAGCATACCTCTGAACCCCTTATTGGCTATACCGCGTGTTGGCAACCGTAAATTTTTACTCATCCTAATTCAGATATATTTTACCTTTTAATCTATCAACCGATAAAATCAATTCTGTGTATTTTTTTTGTCCAAGTAAGCTAATATTAATCTCGGTTGATTCATAAATCCCACTCTTGTTAATCTTTTGCAGAGTCAGTATACGTCGTAATCCACACTTGTCAATCAATAATTTGTAATCATTATACTCATTCTGGCTTAATCTTAACTCACTCAAATGTTTTCTGTATCCGAGCATGAGAATAAATCGTAAACCATTTCCAATATTCGGGCTAAAAGTCCTAATAATTATCTCTCTTTCATTTATTACTGTCTCAATATAAGACGGTTTTATAACAATCTCAAACAGTCCAAATGCAATAAATACTGCAATAAGTCCAACATATGGTTTTATTATTTCTATAAAACTCCAGTCTTGAGTTATTACGCCTCTTATTGAAAGAAATCCAATCGTGAATCCAAGAAGTGAAATTATCAAATTAACAATAATATAAATCCTAAATCCTTGTCTATTATCTATCTGGTTTTTTATCATATTGCAATGTATCGTGGTTCGTGTCTTTTTTATGGTTGCCAACTCCTTTATATGTGCGGTAAAACTGTATAATATATTCTATTCAGACTGAACTTGTACGGTTTTTGCCATTTCTTATTTACTCCAAAGATAGTACTTCGTTACATATCATCAATTGACGATTTTATCTTTTCCCTCGTTCGCGCGCGTCTTATTTTCAGACGCGTGTGGGCACAATTTTATCTAATACGATTCAATTCCTGGCTCTCGAAAATTATTTCAAGTGGCGCATCTAATCCGGCATAATTACGGGCTGAACTATAATAATAATCTTCCGGAACGGAAACCAAACCAGACACAACAGGATTATTATGTATATAGTTCAACTTTTGAAAAAAGAATTTATTGCTGTAAATAATTTCGGGATGATAACCGTCGAGCCAGACTTTTACATATTTATTGCGTTTTATTAATTCAGCTCTATCATGAAAAGTTATTAAATGCTCACTGTATTTCTCATTGCTTTTAATAATTCTGATAATCTCTGAAGAAGTAAATTTTTTAAGATCTCTGAAGGTTGAGCCTAAAGGATTTTTGTGAGACTGTACAATCAAATGAACATGACTAGGCATAATACAATAACCATAAATTGACAATCCTTTATTTCGAACACAAAATTTGAGCGAATCAATAAGTATTGTTGCGAATTCAGATATTTCGAGTAACGGAATCCATTCAACCATGGTAAAAGTTATAAAATAAGGTGCTTCAGCATCAAAGGCTTTATATCGTTCCGACATTTGTTACATCAATCAAAATTGAAATTTAATTTTTGCCCGCTCGCGTCAGAAAATAAGACGCGCGCGAACAGGGGAAATGTATATAAAGATTTCAAATGTTTCAACCAACACGCATACCCGCATTTGCTATAGCGTTTGTTAGCGGTAGTTTTTCTGTCATGTGCTGCTCCTTTCAAATATTATTGTCTGTCCGTCCTTGAGAAATGCAACTCTAAACCATTCTTTTTTTATGTTACCATATATGACTTCAATTTGGCTTTCATTTATGTCTTTTGACACGGTGGAGTATGATTGCGTTCTGCCAATTGGTTGTGAACTTGTGACAAGTTGAAAATTGGTGTCTTTTGAAAGTTCCGTTTTGAGTTTAATAAAGTCGTCCTTGTCAAGCCGTATCATTGCAGAAGCCTCATAGTCACCCTGAAAGTCGGGAATGCCAGAGCTTTTTACAATAATGTCAGAGGAAGAAGGAAGGTCAAGACCTGTGTTAAGATTGAATTCTTCTTTGTAAAAACTGTCTGTCGGGAAGAAAACAATATATGTCTGAGAGACTGCGATTATGAATAGAACAAAAACATACGCCTTGTTAATTTGTCGGCTACGAATTGGTGACAGCTTGCCTGATTTTAAAAGTCGTTTTTTAAAGGGCAAATAGCACAAATAAATTACTCCCCCAATTAGTCCGACTACAAGACTAATAATACAAAAAAAAAGTCCAACAATTATAAAATATCCCATTCTTTCTGTATTGTCTTTAAGGGTTGTCTGTTGTTCGAATGTGTCGTCATAAAATTACCGCTGACTCCTATATTAGTATGGTAAAACTGTATAATATATTCCATTCAGACTGAACTTGTACGGTTTTAGCCATTTCTTATTTACTCCAAAGATAGTACTTCGTTACATATCATCAATTGACGATTTTATTTTTTCTAAACTCTGCTCAACCAGCTACAACGCGAACTTTTTCATTTAAGTTTAACTTGATA
>CAIWMA010000112.1 GCA_903913645.1 uncultured Bacteroidales bacterium
CCATGGATATTCCGCAAAGGAAAATATCCTTCATATGCTGTGGGAGACGGATCAGTGGCTGGAGAAGTATGTTAAGAATAAGCTATAAGTTATGAGTTATGAGTTATTATTCAATAATCAAAAATCCATGCAACTTAGAGGTTGCATGGATTTTTGGTTTATAAGTAGATCAAAGAAATTGTAATGGTTTGTTCAGGTTTATTGAAATCAAATTTTGCATCAGTATATTTTGGTGGACCGAAATGACCCTTTGCGTTATTTGAAACGCCCATCCCTTCTTTGGGCATTCCAATAAAATTGGTTTTCAGCTTTTTATCATTATCCTCATCGTGGAACACATAAACGGCATAGGTTCCAAATGTCAGATTTGTAAAAGTGTATTCGACCGAATTGCCTGAAGTTTTTACAAACCCGGATAAAAGGGCCTTTTCGGTATGTGTTGGGAAAGCATCCCGCGAGTTAAATAGGAAAAATCCTACCTGGCCGGTTTTGCTTTTGATATTATTTACGACAACTTTAAGGTTTCCTTTTTTACCCGACGTTTGACCTGTAATTGAGAGGCTTGATATAAGTATTAATATAACAACTATTAGTTTCAGGAAATTAGATACAACGTTGTAGGGATTAGTATGATCGGTCATTTTTTGGGGCCTTTATTGCTAGTATATTATGGTTACTTTTATGAAGATCAAACGCCGGAATTTCCATAGTGAAGAAAACATGCGGCATATCTCAGTAAAACAAACAATTCCAAGCGTAAATAGTTCTTGCAGCCTATAGGAAACAGGCGAGTCAACAAAGTGTATTTATTGCATTATTCAGGTATCACTTCATTGATGCATTTAATAGCATTCAACGACCTCGGATATCCAACGTAAGGCAATAACTGGGTAACAACTTCGAGCATTACTTGTTTATCATTCCCGACATTAAGATTTCCATGAACATGACCTTTCACCTGCGGCTCGCAACCACCCAGCGATATAAGTATCGAAAAGGTCAGCAGTTCTCTTGTTTTCAAGTCGAGCCCGTTCCGGGTATAATAATCGCCAAAGCAATTGGCTGACAATAATTTCTGAATATGAAGTTGATTGACCGGAGAATCCTGGTACATTTTATCAATCACTTCCCCGAAAATGGTTTTCTGTACTTCCAGTCCTTTTTCGTATCGTGTTTCCATCGTGGTGGTTGATTGTCCTTCAAGGGGCAGTTCAATGCCACGTCCGGTAAGTATTTCATTAGTCAAATAGATAAAATCAACCACTTTGGCAATACCCACGTACGGAACCGACTGGTATAAAATCTCCTTTACCTCCACCGGGGTAACTCCGACATTCAATGCAGCATTCACCATCATCCTGTATTCTCCCTGGGCCTGGCAGGCAATAGTTGAACCTAAAATCATCATGACACGGGTTTTAGTATCCAGGTTACTGTAATTCAGCACCTCGTCGAACGCAAAATTGTCGAACAACTCAATAAGTTCTGGGTCAGTTTGCAAGGCACGGGATTTGTAATCCGGCCAGAGTTCTTCGTGGTTTCTGTTGGCTTTTTCACTTATACTCATAGCATGAACCGTTTCTCTGTTTATATATTTTTACCCATTTCAAACGCTTCTTTCATTGCCGGTTTACCTTTGATATCTCCTTTTTCAAAGGCTCCGGTGCCACAAATAACACCTTTTTCTTTTGGCCGGCTCAGGCAAGATGTAAAACCACGGAATCCTTCAATAGTTCGTTCCATTGCCGGC
>CAIWMA010000113.1 GCA_903913645.1 uncultured Bacteroidales bacterium
AACTCGAATTGAGTCCCCTGCCTTGCAGGAACATCCTTCTGAGGCTGGTTCCTGAGCCCTTTGGCGCAACCAGTATTACATCAACATCAGCAGGAGGAATAATTCCTGTGCGTTCCTTGTAGGTAATGCCGAAACCGTGTGAAAAGTACAGTGCTTTTCCAGGTGTGAGGTTTTCCTTGATAGTTGGCCATAATGCGATCTGGCCGGCATCGGACAACAGGAACTGGAGGATGGTGCCACGCTGGCATGCTTCTTCAATTTCGAAAAGTGTAACGCCTGGTTCCCAGCCATCTTTAACTGCCTTGTCCCATGATTTGGAGTTTTTACGCTGGCCAATGATCACGTTAAAACCGTTGTCGCGAAGGTTTAGTGATTGACCAGGGCCCTGAACGCCATAACCGATAATAGCTATGGTTTCATCTTTAAGGGTTTCAATTGCTTTTGCCAAAGGAAACTCTTCGCGGGTTACTACATTTTCTTCAGTTGATCCAAAATTGATTTTTGCCATTGTTTTGAAAGTTATTAGTTAATCGTTATTTGTAATTCGTTGTTAAATAGTCGGAAGACGGAAGTCAGGAGTCGGAAGTGTTTCAACCGAAATAAATCTTCATTCTTTCAAGATTTTTTATTCATTGTTAAAGTAATTGATCTTCTTTTATGGTGATCCGATATTCTTTAGCTTCATATATGATTCAGGATTCTGACTTCCGTCTTCTGACTTCCGTCTTCTTACTTCTGACTTCTGTCTTCTGGCTTCTGTCTTCTGACTTCTGTCTTCCGACTTCTGTCTTCCGACTTCTGTCTTCCGACTCCCAGCCTTTTTCAATTCGCCTTTCTCAATTTACTTCTCGTCTCAACCTTCTCCAGAAGTTCGTCCCTTTCCTTCAGGAATTCCGACAGCTTCTCGATTGGTGAACGTGTCAGTGCAATTCTACCTGAACGGATAAACTGCAACACTCCGAACTTGTTCAGCCCTTGGAACAGTTCCTGGGTTTCTTCTTTGTGCCCTGTTTTTTCAATTACTGTGTATTCGGGCGTAATTTCCAGGATCCGCGCATTATGGCTACGGATCAGTTTCTCAATCTCATCGCTTTCCATTAACGACTTGGTAAGTACTTTATACAAAGCTATTTCCTGGTAAATCATCTCTTCATTGGTATGATAAAATGCTTTGAGAACATCCACAATTTTATCAATCTGCTTCACAATGTTTTTGACTTTCTCTTCTTCTTCGTTTATAACGATTGTTATTTTATGAATTCCGGGAAGAGCTGATTCGGATCCCGTAAGGCTTTCGATATTCACTTGCCGGCGTGTAAGTATAATGGTAATGCGGTTGGTTAAACCAATGTGATTTTCGCTGTAAGTGGTGATTATAAATTCCTTCTTCATTTAAATCGTATTCAGAAACCAGTCATTACACTTTTGATATTTTACCTTTTGATTCAATTTTTGCCAGCAGCGCATCTCTTTCTTTCAGGAATTCTGAAAGTTTTTCGATTGGCGAGCGGGTAATTGCTATCCTTCCTGAACGGATAAACTGCAGCACCCCAAAAGGGTTTAATCCATTGAATAGCTCCTGGGTTTCTTCCTTATGCCCGGTTTTTTCAATAACCGTATATTCAGGAGTTATTTCGAGGATCCTTGCATTATGCTTGCGGATCAGTTTTTCGATCTGGTCGCTCTCCATAAGTGGCGCGGTAGGCACTTTATACAGAGCAATTTCCTGGAATATCATTTCCTCATTGGTATGGTAAAACGCTTTCAGTACTTCGATCTGCTTGTCGATCTGCTTTACTATATTGCTTACCTTATCTTTGGTTTCGTTTACCACGATAGTAAATTTCGAAATGCCTTTAAGGGCGGATTCCGAAACTGTAAGGCTCTCGATGTTTACTTTGCGACGGGTAAATATAATGGTAATGCGATTCAGCAAACCGATATGGTTTTCGCTGTATGCCGATATGATATATTCCTGCTTCATTATTTCGGAAGTTAAACTGTTAAAAATCTATTTTGTAGCATCTTCAGGACTCAACAGGATATCGGAAACGGATGCTCCTGCGGGAACCATTGGGAAGACATTATCGTCTTTTTCGATGTTAACCTCAAGCAAATATGGGCCTTCGGTCTCGAACATAACTTTGATGGCATCATCAAGTTTATCGCGGTCCGAAACATGGTTGCCAGGAATGCCATATGCATCTGCTACTTTTACAAAATCGGGGCTTAAGATTTCGGTAAAG
The DNA here is from genome assembly GCA_903913645.1 of uncultured Bacteroidales bacterium. GTDB lineage: Bacteria > Bacteroidota > Bacteroidia > Bacteroidales > UBA4417 > UBA4417. The sequence goes on from CAIWMA010000113.1 coordinate 2,247, forward strand.
GAGTATCTTTTTTCAAAGAACAATTCCTGCCACTGACGAACCATTCCAAGGAAATGGTTATTGAGGATCACCATTTTAACTCCAAGCTTCTCCTGCGCAATAGTACCCAGTTCCTGGATGGTCATCTGGAAACCACCATCGCCGGCAAACACTACAACTTCGCGGTTGGGCTCGCCCAATTTGGCGCCAATGGCTGCCGGCAATCCGTAGCCCATTGTTCCCAGTCCGCCCGAAGTTATATGGCTTCGTGGCTGTGTGAATTTGGAATAACGTGCTGTTGCCATCTGGTGCTGGCCTACATCCGAAACTATCACAGCCTTGTTTTTAGTGTATTCCGAAACCCTGCGTACTACTTCGCCCATGGTAAGGCCGGGTTTCTTTGGATATAAATCGGACTGAATAACTTTTTTATCTTCAATAGCGTGAGCCTGTTTGAATTCTTTAACCCATTCCTTGTGCTTGTTAGGGCTCACGATATGAGTTAACAAGCGAAGTATTTTCTTGGCATCTCCCAAAAGGGCGACATCCGTTTTTACATTTTTATTGATTTCGGCAGGGTCAATTTCGATATGGATGATTTTTGCCTGCTTGGCATAGGTTTTCAAAGTTCCGGTTACACGGTCATCAAAGCGCATTCCTACGGCGATGAGCAAATCGCATTCATTTGTTTTGATATTCGGGCCATAGTTGCCATGCATGCCGAGCATTCCTACATTTAAAGGATGATCGCTGTTTAAGGCTGATAATCCAAGGAGAGTCCAAGCTGCAGGAATGCCGGTTTTATCAATAAAACCCTTCAGTTCTCGTTCAGCTTCTCCAAGCATGATTCCCTGTCCGAAAATCAGGAAAGGTTTTTTTGCTTCGTTAATCAGCGTTGCAGCTTCAGCTAATTTCTCTTTATTTACAGGATATTCCGGGACATAGCTCCTGATTTTATGGCACTTGGCATATTTGTATTTCAATTTGCCAAATTGGGCATCTTTGGTAATATCAAGCAAAACCGGTCCCGGCCTGCCTGATGCGGCAATGTAAAAGGCTTTTGCAATGGCTTCGGGAATATCTTCCGGCGTAGTGATCTGGAAATTCCATTTTGTAACCGGCATTGAAAGGCCAACAACATCCGATTCCTGGAAAGCATCAGTTCCAAGCAATCCTGAAGTGACTTGCCCTGTAATACAGACCAAAGGCGTTGAATCGATCTGCGCATCAGCAATGCCGGTCATGAGGTTTGTGGCACCAGGACCTGATGTAGCAATACAAACGCCAACTTTCCCGGTAACACGGGCATAGCCCTGGGCAGCATGTACAGCGCCCTGTTCGTGGCGGGTAAGTATATGCCTGAGTGCATTACGATAGTCGTACAAAGCATCGTAAACAGGCATAATTGCCCCGCCGGGATAACCGAAAATAACTTCTGCGCCTTCAGCAATCAAAGAGCGGATAACAGCTTCGCTGCCGGTAATTTCAACATCCTGCTGCTGTGACCTTTTGGTTTCCTTTTCTTTAGTCGTCATAATTATAACTATTGATGTTATTTACTGGATTAATTTTCGATTTTTACTCTCAATCATTAAGCAATCTGTTATTCCATAACCCTTACCGCACCTTTATCAGCTGATGAAACGTGCATGGCATAAATTTTCAGTGCATCCGAAATATTTCGTTTCCTGGTTTGCGGTGTATAAGCAGCTTTTGCACGTGAGGCTTCATTATCCTTCCTGGTTTTCAATTCTTCTTCGCTCACTTTCAGATTGATTGAGCGCGTGGCAATGTCAATTACAATTATGTCATTATCCTTTATTAAAGCAATTTCTCCGCCAGCAGCTGCTTCGGGCGAAACATGTCCTATGGAAAGTCCCGAAGTACCACCTGAGAAACGGCCATCGGTAATCAAAGCACAGACTTTATCGAGTTTCAGAGTTTTGAGGTAGGAAGTCGGGTAAAGCATTTCCTGCATTCCCGGACCGCCTTTCGGACCTTCGTAACGGATAACCACTACATCACCGGCATTTACTTTGCCACTCAATATTCCGTGGACGGCTTCATCCTGCGATTCAAAAACCCTTGCTGTTCCTTCGAAATGAAAAAGAGCGGCATCGATTCCGGCGGTTTTTACGATACTGCCTTTCGTGGCAATGTTTCCGTACAAAACGGCTAGTCCTCCATCCTGGAAATACGCATTTCCAACATCGCGGATACATCCCGAAACGCGGTTATCATCAAGTTTGGTATAACGGGTATCCTGCGATCCCATTACCAGGTTTATTTTATGTGCCGGTGCGCTGCTGAATATCTGCATGGCTTCGGCTGTAACATCAGGGCTTACAATATCAAAAGCGTTAATGGCCTGTTCCAGGTTTAACCCATCCACTCGGTAAGCTGAAGTGTCCATCAGGCCGGCACGGTTTAATTCGCCAAGCAGCGAAAGGATTCCTCCGGCGCGGTTTACATCTTCCACATGGTATTGCGAACTGGGCGAAACTTTACAGAGACAAGGTGTTTTGCGCGAAAGCTCATCAATATCCTTCATGGTGAAATCAACACCGGCTTCGTGGGCAACAGCAAGAAGGTGTAATACTGTATTGGTCGATCCGCCCATAGCAATATCCAGCGTCATAGCATTTGAAAATGCTTTTTTTGAAGCTATCTGCCGGGGAAGTACGGTTTCATTTCCTTTATCATAATATTCCCGGGCCATTTCGACAATGCGGCCGGCGGCTTTTTCGAAAAGTTTCAGCCTGTTGACATGCGTAGCAACAACGGTTCCGTTTCCGGGAAGTGATAAACCCAAAGCTTCAGTGAGGCAGTTCATGCTGTTGGCGGTAAACATGCCTGAACAGGAACCACAAGTCGGGCAGGCGGATTGCTCGGCTTTGGCCAGATCAGTATCGCTGACGCTGTCGTCGGCACCCATAACCATGGCATCAACCAGGTCGAGTTTGCGGTCACCCATAATGCCGGCTTCCATTGGTCCACCGGATACAAAAATGGTGGGAACATTCAGCCGCATGGCAGCCATCAGCATACCGGGAGTAATTTTATCACAGTTGCTGATGCAGATCAAAGCATCGGCTTTATGCGCATTTACCATATATTCGACACTATCGGCGATCAGATCG
>CAIWMA010000114.1 GCA_903913645.1 uncultured Bacteroidales bacterium
AGTTAGTAATCCATTGCAGGTTGCCTCCTATGGTATAACCGGCAGGTTTGCCTGGTTGCGGAGTGTCCATGATGTCTTTCACTAATTTTGAGCTCATAGCAGATGTATCTGCCATGAAAAGTTCAGTGCCATACATATCAGAATTTGAAGCAAAGAATACCTTCGTGTTCTGGAAAGGAATCAGGAATCCATAATAGGAGTCACCTGCCAAAAGGGGTTGATCCTTACCCAGCAGTTTTAACTTACCATTGTTGGAATCGAAAAGATACAAATAGGATTTGTTGTCCAGGGTTGAGTTTTCATCCGTGGCAGCAAATACAACCAAACTTTTGTCGGCTCCCAAGGCAGTGAGATTCTTTGGATCCGAACCTTCTGAGCCTGTAAAAATGTCCGCTGCCAGAGTAGTTCCAGCATCAGTTCCGTCTGATACCCATAGCTCAGCACCATAATCAGGAGTGGTAGCCGAAAAATAAACTTTGCCACCTACTGCGCATAAATAACGAGGATTACTTCCGTCAGTTCCCGGGTTGATGTCTTTAACCATTTTAGTTCCGGGTATGGTACCATCTGTTATCCAAAGTTCTTCGCCACTGGCAGCATTGGAAGCGGTAAAGAAAATCTTATTGCCAACCACTGCCATATTCTTTTTGGCTGTATTCCCTTTGGAATCAATTGTGGTTGTAACGCCCTCGCCGGTAAGGTTCACCATCCCTTTGGGAAGCGTTTGTGCGAACAGGGCAAATGGCAACAAAAGCCCCAACAAAACTGTAAATTTTTTCATACGCTGTAAATTTAAGTTAGTAAAATTTGATTTTTGGATTTAGTGATGATTTCTGTTATGCAAATCTATACCTACAGATACAAAACGGGTATAATAAATTGTTCATTTTTTAGGTTAATTCAATCAGATTTAATTCATGAATTTTTTTTTAGGGTTAGCATAAAAATATAACGTACTTATTTATTAACATTACTAGTGGTTTGCTACATTTTAATCATAATTTGAGGAATCTACCAAAGGTTTATTTTAACAAACATAAAAATGCCGGGTGAAGTTCAAAATCAGGTGTTGTACTGTCATTCATATTATGGGGGATTGGTTGGCAGTGGAATTCCATGTCCACTTTAACTATCGGGTCCGCTGCTTTTCATAACCTCAATAATTGGCAAATAAAGGAGCAATGTATCCATAAATCATTCGTTGGAATTATCTTAGTTGTGCTATTTTTCCTACAAAACAATTATTTTTCTGGTCATTTGATGTTTATTATCAGAGATAGATAGAATATAGATTCCAGATTTCAGGGGAAACTGTGATGATTCCTGAACGGTTTTTTTAGCCATTAATATTCCATCTGCTTTATAAACCACAATATTTATGGGAGTCCTTAACGTGTTGTGAATATTGATTCCATTGCTATCTACATAGGTTTTTATGTTATCGCTAAATGTTTCATCGTAAACTTTTTTGATTCCTGTGTTTAAGTTATCTAAGATGCTTTTAAACCAGGCATCTTTATAAGTAATGAAACTGGCATCAGAATAATGCCCGTTGTTTTTTAGAATCATGTATTCTTTCGAATGTTGCAGCTGGTTGTATCCTGCAAAATTAATGGATGGCGGACAAATGGGATCTTGTAATGATACGCACATTAATACAGGGCATTTAATTTTACCAGCCAGATTTTTGATATCGAAATAGCTTAAATTTTTAAAGGCATCTGTCTGATTAAAAGAATATTTCTTCATATACTGATTAAGGACATCCATTGGCCATTCAGGAATTTCGGTAACGTTTTCTTTGATAGTATAATACCCTGGAAAATCGGACAAAAACGGAAGCCTCGGTGCAGCTGCTAAAATTCGGGAATCCAATGCTGCAATAGCATATGTTAAAGCACCACCCTGACTTTCTCCTTCTGCAAAAATCTTATTCGTATCCACTTCTTCACGTGAGCATATAAAATCCACAGATCTTATAGCATCCATATAACAATCACGATAATAATATGTGTTTTTATCGGAGAGTCCGTTTACAAATAATTCGTCGGCGGGTGTATAATCGGTACTAATTCCTTGCCCTCGAATGTTATAGTTAAACACCACGTAATCATCTGTTCTGTCGGGGATGGAAGCGACAGTTCCATATCCGTTCGAAACAACAATGGCAGGATATTTACCCGTTTTATTTGGTACGCTCAAATAGCCTTTAATGGTTTTTCCTTTAATTGATTTCATTGCCACATCGTAAATGAGATGACTTCCCTTGGTTTGTTTATAAGTTACTGCGTATTCAGGTGCAACTGCTGCAAGTTCGGTTTTAGCTGTAGCCCAGAACTCGGCGAAATCTGCTTGTGCGTCTATTGTATAAACTATTTTGTCGGGATTATATCCTATTTGTCTGATTACTTTATTTCGAACTAAAATCCCGTCAGTTACATCTATATAATACCTATAAAAACCGGGTTCGGGATTTATTAGTTCATGACTTAAAGTTTTTGTTTCTCCGGCAGCCAGGGTTATAGCTTCCTGGGTAAGTTTGTAATCTGCTTTTGCCGCTGTGCGAACATCGATATTCAAAGTAAAAACAGCGGTTGTAGTTCCATTATTTGTCACTTTTATCGTGTTCTTTGGATTGGTGTCTATAAAATTCCAATCCGGATCCTCTGTTGTAAGATCACATGCTATATTATCTAAAAATGTTACTTTCCCTATACGGGCTTGTGAGTTTGCACTAAAAGCTATTTCGTCAATATACCATTCCATATCAGGAATGTAAGTACTGGAATTTGCACAAATTCCAATTGATTTCAAAATAGTATTACTCAGGCTGTAAGTACTTCCCATTAAGTCGATAACCAAATCACCCCAATCGTTCCGGGTCGGAATATTTGCTACAAACCAATGCTCGCCTGGTTCATAGGTAAGTACCGAAATAGCTGATAATGGAGTTTTTACCTTTATATGTAAATAGCGGGTATTATTGTTGACTTTTACCGGATTTTTAAAAGTTATATTAGCTCTACACCACCATGTGGTTTCATTTATTTGTTTGATCTTCAATGTTTTTAAAGTTTCATTTACTCCGCTTTGGGAACTGTTGTCTGTTAGCTGTACTACCGATCCGCCACTTGTACCTGCCATTGCAAACGATGGACTTATTCCATTTTCTTCGAAATTGGCAACTGTACATGCCGTGTCGATAACCAAAACTCCACGTGGATTAGGGTCGCTAGTTACTCCTATTTCGTCGTAATAAAAATAGCTGTCGGTGGTGTAAGAAGCACTCCAATCCTGCGACAAGAAATATAATCCGTAAATGGAAGTGGCGCTTACCACGTTCAGGTCTAATACAACATCAGTCCATTCTCCGGCGGTGAAATTAAACCGGACTTCTTTTGATGGTGTAAGCCATTTATCATCTAAAGCAGTATATCTTAGTCTTATGTAGCCGGGATTGGATTGATCTGAATAAACAAAAACATGCAAATAGTGGTTAGTTGTTGTTACAGCCAAGGGTTGCAGCGGATTGTTAGTCAAATCTCCTGATACGGTCCAGGCTGACGATGTCCCTTTAATCCTGTGGTTTAAAATACACTTATTTGTAGTGTTAATACCTGTTTTTGATGGATTATCGACAATGCCGAATGAGCCATCCGTGGCAGTCCAGGAGTAGGTGTTAAATAAATCTGTATTGTCTTCACAGGAAGCCATTTTCTGGGCATATAAATGCTGTGAAAAGTTAAATGCAATTATCATTAGAAATAATAATCTGTTTTTCATATAAGTTGATTTTTTCACAAGTAAATATTCCTGTTAAGAAATTAAATGTTTTAACAGACAACGTAAAAGAGGAAATTTTCATCTTCCGATTTCTTCCGGGAAACCAGATTTCGGGATTTGTGACACCAGTTGGTTCATATTTTTAAGTTTCTTTTCTTAATTTAAATCAACTCAGGTACAGGTAGATCAACAAGTTTCATTTGCAAATCTACTATTTCAAACAATGAAGGCAATAATATATTGTTCATTTTTTAGGTTAATTCAATCAAATATGAGAATGAATTTATGTGCACAAATAAAAGTAAAACAATTTTAATATAGCAAGTGTGTGAAACAAGTCGGGTTGTGCTGATGTTTGATTGCGGGATGGATCTCATAATAATGAAATAAACGGAAGATACAACTGATTATAGTATTAGCCATTAAGCATTGAACAGATTTTATTTATTTTTGTAAAAAACTTTTATTTAATCTGAATAAAGTATTTATTCCTTGAAAGAAATCATTTTGAAATTATCAAACTGCACAAAGTTTTTACCAGAACCTAAGCCTGCAAATCCTTTTGAATAATCAGTATTCGTTACAGAAGCTATTTCAACTGAATCAAAGTATATTTTTATCAGGGTTCCTGCAAATCTTAGCTTTAGCGAATGCCACTTATCTGATGGATTAGCTACAGTGCCGGAAGCAATTGAGTTGACAGAACTCATCAGAACCCAATTGCCTATGTAATCGACAGCAAATGTGTATCCTGCAAGAACCTTTTTGGGATCATAAGATGAAATTCGTCCCATAATCTTCGCTGTTCCTTTGTTTTCAATCAGAGCATCACATGATATTTCATAATCTGAAAATGAAGAATCGCCGATTTCAGTAAAAGGTTCAGGATCGCAGGGTCCCCACTGATCCCAGGTCAACAGGGGATCAACTACCACCTGGCGTAAAGTCTTTGAGCCATTGTTATTTAAATAAACTTCGAAGGCACCCGCCTGATCGCTAAAATATTTCGGAGCAGATCCAACGGTATAATTCTCAAAGCCTTCAGAATAATTCTCTGGAAAGCCTGCAAATGCAGGTATTTTATTTGAAGCTTTTCCCTTTTTCTGACCAGTAGTTGTAGTTAATGAATACAGGGTATTAGGTTCGATTTTGAACCGGAACATTGCATCCTGTATCTCAATGTCTTGCTGCTTAATGAATTGATTAACCTTGTTCGATTTCCAAACGTGTAAACTTTTATTCTTTAATCCTCCACTGACTTTAAAGCTTAATACTTCCTCAATGCTATCGGAAGCAATAACCACGCTGAAATCCCCGCTTTCATCATTACTTTTCAGGGTAACGTAGGCGCTTTTGCCTTTTGATATTCCACACCCGGTGTCAATATATTTCCATCCCGGCTGAGCAAACTGGGTAGTATGAGCAACGGCCCAGATAGCAGGCTCAACAAGATAATATCCACACCATGGGGTATTGGCAGTCATAGCGCCTGTACTGGGATAAACCAGATTACTAAAGAAAGAACCGACCGGTCCCCAGTTTTCTGTTTTGGTTATTCGTGCAAGAATATAATTTTTATTTAGTGTGCGTGCCCAATTGAGAGCTGAGTTCCAATCGCCGGACCCAAGCCCGCTTTCGCTCTCCCATAAGGGTAAGCCACAATTTTGTGCCGTTTCGGTGCTGCTGTTTTTTACATAATGGTAACCAAGAACTGAAACAGCTTTTTTTAAAGCTTCGTTTTTCACTATACTGTCAGCAAATTGCCAGTCGGTGGATAAAAAATCGGGAGCTACAATTTTTACTTCACTTAGTCCGTTTTTATCTAAAATTGGTCTGAGTTTATTAATAATCCATGCACATTCGCCATTTCGCCAGGTTTCATTCCAGACGCCGGTATATTGAATATCAATATCCCAGTATGTTTTGGCTCCTTTTATGAAACTTGCTATATAGTCAGCATTATCCTGCGAATAAAATCCACCTTTAAACCATCCGGGAGCTCCCCATTCGAGGCAATCGAGAAATATTCCCTGATTTCGGTTCTTCGCTTCTTTCAATAACCAGTATTCGTAACCGCGTCGAAAATATTCAGGCTTTGGATTCAGAAATTCTTCCCGGGTTCGGGCATGACTCGGTTCAACGCCGTCAGTAGAATTAATATCGCCGCCTATTTCAACCTTCAGGTGTTGAAAACCAGCTCCAAAATCCGGTTTAAACAGATAATCCAGTACGTCGCTGCGGTAAGGTTCAGGATAATCAATAAGCAACCTGCTCGAAGCGCCTGCACTCACTGTACCGATACCATCAAAAACACGACCTTCGCCTTCACCATTTATTTGTATGAGTGCCTGGCAAAATGAAGAAGTTGACAGCATCCCTAAAGCCCAAAAGAAGAATGTTTGTTTTAATAAAATTCTCATTTCCCGAATTTTTGTATAGTTTAAAAAAGTTGCTTGATTAGTTTAAGTTATTTGTTATTAACTATTCTTTCCTCTATACCCGCTCTATACCTGCTGTATGCAAAACACCCGAAATCTCAGTCAAATATGGGTCTTGCTCCTAAGAGTATATACATAAGGTACATAGAAAAGAATAGCTGTTTAATATACCTTAAAGAGCTCGTTTGCATGTTATTTGACGGATTATTCCTGATAAACCCTGCACAGGCTAAAAGGAATAACAATTATGTAAAATTCAGCAGTATTAAAAACATAATGCTATTCATTACAAAAACTTTCAGCTTAACTTTCTATCTTACAAAGCTAGAATAGTAGTTATACTTTTACTATAAGAAAAAGCTCATTAATTAGGTTAATTCAATCAGATTTAAAAATGGCCAGTGTAAGGTTAATAAGTACTAATAAAAGTTCTACAATTTTTTAAAAAAAGCAAACAAGTGACTCTGAGTTGGTTTATACGAATATTTGATTTCAAAACAGACCTCTTATCACAAATCCTCCAATCACTGAAATAGAAAATATAAAAGAATTATTATCTTTGGAATCTTGTTAATTGGTGCTTTCCGTTGAGACCATGTTAAAGATAATCTCCCGATTCCTTAATTTCAGTATGCTCATCCTTACTACTTCCTGGGTTTTCTCCGGAGCAGAAAGTGTGCATGCTGCTACAGGAAAAGGAGATACTCATATTTTTCAACGTTTCAATATAAATTCAGGATTGTCATCTGACAATTTGAAAGCATTATTTCAGGACCGTGAAGGTTACCTCTGGATTGCCACCGATAATGGCATAAATCGTTTTGACGGATATAAAACCAGCATTTACAAACCCGAGTTTTCGAAAGATAAAAGCTTTAATTCGGTCGATTTCAATAGTATTGCCGAGGATAAAAATGGTGATTTATGGTTCGGGACGGATCACTCCGGAATTAACATCTTTAATAAACTCTCGCAGACAGTTACTATCATCGACCAGAATACTCCAAGGGGACTGGCAATTCTAAGTAATAATATAAACAACCTGCTTTGCGATTCGAAAGGACGCATATGGATATCGACATTGAGCGGATTGAACTTATATTACCCTGATAAAAAGAAAATGATAACGTTTTCGGATGCCAGGCGTCCCGGCAAAAATAACCCAGCCGGCCAGATATCCTATGTTTACGAAGACAGGAATGGTAAAATCCTGGTTGGAAGCTGGGGAAATGGTATGTATGTGTATGATGAAAAAAAAGATGACTTTACCCAATTCCTGCTCCCAATTGAAAAGGGAATGAGCAATTATATTCACCGTATTGTAAAAATTCTGGAAGACCGGCAGGGGAATTACTGGCTAGGCACTTGGGAAGGTGGGCTGTTCAAAGTGCAATTTAAAAATTATCAGTCTGTTAAGGTTTTACAATACTATTCAAAAAATGCAAAAGGCCCTTTCGCACTTTCGAGTGATATCATTTATTGCCTTTATGAAGATAAAGCAGGATCAATATGGGCAGGTACTCCATATGGATTAAATATTATTAAGAATCATAATTCAGGGAAACCTGAAGTCCAACTGATTCAAAGTGGAAACAGCCCTGCCAAAATATCGCAAAACGATATATTCTCTATCATAAAGGACCGTTCCGGAATCATCTGGCTGGCCACAAGTGGCGGAGGTTTGAATAAATATGACCCTGGACTTCGAAACATTGATGCATATAGAATCCCCGAAATAATCAGTTCCGGCGAAACACAATCCATAAGGTCGTTCTTCATCGATTCCGATTCATCGCTTCTTATTGGTGTTCAGGGGCTGGGATTGGGGAAATACATACTTTCGGAACACAAGTTCATTCCATGCACATACCTTCCAAAGTTTAAAAAAATAGCTGAGGACCTGGTAGATATTAATGCCGCTACCTGCTTTCACCTCGATAAGGATAATAATCTCTGGATTGGCACCAGGTACAAAGGATTATATGTTATTTCGGCAAAAACAGGGAAGACAGAAAATTTCCTGAGCTATGATTCTGTAACAGGTACCCGCAATAGGATGATCAATTCAATTTATGAGGACAAATTTCATAATCTATGGGTGGGGTCAAATAAAGGACTTTTTGAATTTGTTCCTGCGAAAGACGGCTCTCACAGAATTTATAATTATATGCCTGTTGCGGGTAATTCCCGTTCACTTTCGGGAGAATATATCAGCGCCATATTCGAAGATTCCAAATCCAATTTATGGATTGGCACACTCGGAGGTGCATTGAATCTGGCCAGGAATACTACCGGAAATAATTATCCATTAAGTTTTAAGCATTATTTCCCCGATAGGGATAAGCCCGGATCCATTAAAAGTAATATTGTCTATTCGATAGTGGAGGATAAGCATAACCGTCTTTGGATTGGCACAGGTACGGCAGGACTTGCCTTGTTTAATCCTTTGGATGAAACATTTATCCATTTTGGAAAAGAAGAAGGTATTGGTGGAGATGCTGTATTCGACATCATCGAGGAATCCAATATTTTGTGGCTTACAACCAGCAACGGGCTTGTAAGGTTTCGGGCGGGAAATACAGGCGAATACCAGGCGGAGCTATTCACCACCGAAGATGGCCTGAATGGGAATGTGTTTATTGACGGAGCATCCTTTAAGTCGCCGGATGGACGCATTTTTGTTGGTGGATATTATGGTTTTAATGTCATCAATCCGGCAGAATTATCAAGCAACACCTATATTCCACCCATAGTTATTACCGGGATATGGATTGGAAACGAAAAGGTGAATGTGTATGATGCCATGAAAAATGGACTGGACTTAAATTACGATCAGAATAATATTAACATAGAATTTTCTGCTCTCTCATACTCCCAGCCAAGCAAAAATAAATACGCATATATGCTAGATGGTTTGGATGTTGTATGGAAAAGAACAAATTCCGAAGGCCGGATGCTGAACTACTCTCATATTCCTCCCGGCGATTACACCCTAAGGTTAAAAGCATCGAACAACAGCGATATATGGAATGAAGTCCCTTTCACTTTATCAATCACCGTAAGGCCTCATCCGGCTAAGTCGTGGTGGGCTATTTTAATATATATATTGATTCTGCTGGGAATCCTTATTGCAATCTATTATTTCCTGATCAACAACATCAAAATTAAACAGGCATATGAGATCGAAAAATTAGAAAGGATAAAGGAAGAAAACATTAACCAGTTTAAATTCAGGTTTTTCACGAATATTTCGCATGAACTATTAACGCCCTTGTCGGTCCTGTCCTTTTCTGTCGAAGACCTGATCTCCAAAATGGTATTGGATGGCGAAAGGCTTAAGATAATGGAACGGAATGTAAACCGTGTTATGCATCTTATTTCCCAGCTTCTCGACTTCCGGAAAGTTGAAAGCGGAAGCATGATGCCTGTGGTATTGCCTGGCAGGATAGATACGTTTATCGAGCAAATTTGTATTTGCCTTCAGCCACTTGCAGATAAAAAGCACATTTCTGTAATTGTAAATGGAAACGGGGAACAGACCATTTATTTTGATCCGGACAAAATGGATAAAATCGTCTGTAATCTTTTATCAAATGCGTTGCGGTATACACCCGAGAACGGAAAAATAATCATCAACTATGAACTATATGAAAAGGCTGATTCCACCTGGCTCAGGCTTGAAGTAATTGACTCGGGTAAAGGCATAGAGCCCGAAAACCTGGACCAGGTATTTGAGCGGTTTTACCAGGTTAAATCCGTTACCGGTAAAACTTTTGGAGCAGGAATAGGCCTTGCATTGTCAAAAAATCTTGTCGAGAATCATAAAGGATTTATGACGGTTCAGAATGAAGAAAATATGGGAGCCAAATTTTCCGTCGACATACCGGTTTCTGCTTCAGCATACAGCCAGGATGAAATCAGGAATGAGGAAATAAATTACCAGTCAGGAACTTTTATAATTGATCACGATGCAGCATTATTGCCTGTAGAGGATTTGAATATCAGTAAGGTGGATATGGACGGAAAGAAAACAATCCTGATAGTTGAGGATAATTCCGACTTTCGTCAGTTGTTGAACAAGCACCTGTCCAATTATTATAACACCCTCGAAGCCAGTAATGGAGAGCAAGGGTATGAAATATGTTTGCAAAAACATCCCGACCTGGTGATTACTGATATGATGATGCCTGTTATGAATGGCATTGAAATGTGTAATAAAATCAAGAATAACATAGAAACAAGCCATATTGTTGTTATCCTGCTGACTGCCAAAATTGATGAGGAAACCCGCTATGAAAGCTACCTTGCAAACGCTGATTCGTATATCGCAAAACCGGTAGATGTGCGAACCTTATATGCCAGGGTAGAATCATTGCTCGCTCAAAGGGAAAAAATAATTAAGAAATATTCCTATGGCAGCATGCCGGTATCGACGGAAATCGAGTATTCAGCCCTGGATGCCAAGTTCCTGGAGAATATCAAATCAGTAATAGAGTCGAGGCTGCTGAATACAGAATTAAATGTTCTTGCTCTCAGCAAGGAAATCGGGATGAGTACTTCAAGTCTTTACCGCAAAATTGTAAGCCTCACCAGCATGTCGCCGGTAGAATTTATTCGTTATATCCGTTTGCAATCGGCTGCAAAAATGATGGTGAAGGAAGGTGCAAATGTATCGGAAGCTGCGTATGCCAGCGGTTTTAACGACCTTAGTTATTTCAGCAAGTCATTCAAAAAACAGTTTGGGGTAAGCCCGAAAAAATATGTTTTAAAGCCGCTGCACGATAAATCAGATTTCATCGAAGGAATGGAACAGGATATCTAAAGATCATCAATTGCGCGGTACGTAACTACCTTAAATTTTTCATGAATTTTATACTTGTTGCCGGGGTACATCTGAAGCAGGAGCACGGCAACAAAATTTCCTTTCGGATCAGCCCAGCCATACGTATCCCAGAAACCACCGAAGCCAAACGAACCAACAGTCATGGGGCCTTCGGCAGCTCCCTTTTCGTTTGTTACCCAGGCAGCAAATCCCTGCTCCGAATTCCCATCATTAAATGCTGTTTGTTTCGAAAGCATCATTTCAACAAACCGTTCGCCAACAATGCGAGTATTATTGTAAGTCCCTTTATTTTTAATCATCTGGATAAACTTCCCATAGTCTTCTGCAGTTGAGCACAAATCAGCCCCGCCTGAAAAATATTGCCTGGTTCTTATACATGGATATGCAGTGTCGGGATAGCTTGTTCGCTCCAGGCCATTTCCCTTTTCTTTTGGTTGATAAGGTGTTACAAGCCGGTATTGTTCTTTTTCAGGAATAATAAAATAACTATCTGTCATTCCTGTTGGATCAAGAATATTTTTTTTAATATAGTTATCGAACCGCATGCCGGAGACTTTTTCGATCACAACACCAAGTACATCGTAGCTTAAACTATAGATGTATTTTTCGCCCGGTTCGCAAAGTAAAGGCAATCTGGCAATCCGCTGAATGTTTTCAAGCGAGGTTCTGCTGTCATCTTCAAAACCCTCGCTGATATTATTTTTTATAACTATGGCATTATACCTGTCGTCCTGAAAACCATACCCAATGCCCGAAGTGTGGGTTAATAACTGCCGGATGGTTATTTCCGATTTTGCAGGCTTTGAAGTAAAACTGGAATCGGGCAAAACAGTAACCAGGATTTTAGGATTTTTAAATTCCGGAATATACTTGCTTATTTTATCATCGAGGGATAGTAATCCACGTTCGTAAAGCTGCAATACGGCAACAGCCGTTAACCCTTTTGTCATGGAAGCCATACGGAAAATATCATTTTTTTGCATCGGAGTTTTATTCTCCATATTTCGAAATCCATATGCTTTATAAAAAACCTCCTTATCGTTCCGGCTGATATAAACAACGGCTCCTGGGATTTCATTGTTCTTCACGGCATTATTTAATAGAGAGTCAATCAGTTTCTCGCTGGAAGAGGATGCCTGCAATCTGATGCTTTTATTATTGGTGCAGGATAAAGCGAAAAAAAGTGAAAGAAAAAGCAAAAAGGTTGTGGATGTTCCGGTTGTTCTCATTTCAGGTAAAGTTAAACACTTAAAGATTAACGTGAAATTTTTAATTAAATTGATCAACAGGTATTTACACGATTATTTTCCGAAAGCAGATCAGAATACAGGCAGTATTATGGGTTTGTCTCTATCGCAGGTAATTTTATTATTTTCTAGTTTAAACTCTGCCATTTGCAGGTAGCACATAAACTTCTGGCCGGGCAAATCTTCCTTTAAATCAGCGTAAGGCTCTATATGATAAAAAATAAAAGCCCTGTCATTGATGATTGCAACACTTGGGTGTTTCGCATTTGTGAGATCAAATTTTCTTGTCCCAGTATTTTTCTCCATTATTTTCCCATCATAAATCCAGTGAATTACATCCTCTGAATGGTAGGTGGCAATTGCGTCGCCGGTATCAGTAATCATCCAGTACTTCTTTTTCCAGTAGAAAACATACGTGCCTTCCTGGTACCATATTTTATTGATATCCATATTGTTGACATCGCCTTCGGTTTTGCCGGTAAAATCCCATTTTTTCAAATCTGTACTCTGGGCATGAAATATTCCGCAAGGCTCACAAATGCAATCGCGGAACCACAAATGATAGATTCCATTAACTTTCAATACAGTAGCATCAATAGCTGTTGGATGATCCGTGACAGTCTGGAAGAATTTCCAGCCTCTGTGCATATCACTAACCGGTGCTTTATAATGATCAATCCGACTGTCGCCACCCCATGGACCAATAGTGTCTGATTTATATGTTACAAACATATTAGCGGTATCTCCTTCGATGAAAACCCCCGGAGCCCAATAAGTATGTGCGGCATCAGGTTTCCCGATAACTCCGTCGAAATCGCAATAGCCAATGAACCGCCAGTTAATCAAATCTTTAGAGGCTGCAATCCCTATCGGAGTTCCCACAAAATTGCCTTTGTTGGTATAAGGACGGCTGCCGGTGTAGTAAATCCAGTATTCTTTTTCATATGGATTATAAACGATTTCCGGATCACGCGTGCCATTATACACAGGATCCGCATACAATGGAACTGGGGGTATTCGCTGAACATTCTGAGAAAAAACTAAAGTGTTCAGAAAGATTCCTGTATACATTAAAAAAAGAAGACATTGTTTCATTGAACTACCTTTTGATATGTTTTATTCTACTGATTCAATAGTCACAGTCGCATCTTTCAGCCAGGGCGAAGTGAATTTCACGGTTATTTTGCCTGCGTTTCCACTTGCCTGGACATAGGCGATCAATTGCCCGTGATAAACCCGCTGAACATTATCGGAATAATTGCCCACATCCATCATGTTGCTGGCTTCGAGGCCAAGCAATTTTGCCGGTCCTTCGATAGTACACTTTAATTCATCTTCCGAAAGAAAAACCGGAATTCCTTTTACGTCTACCACCTGGACGGTAATTTGAACTAATCCCTTTTCTTTTTTTACTTGCAACAAATCAGAAACTGCAGTTAGAGCGTAAGGTCTGCCTGATGATTGTATTACAAAGTTACAGGTTTGCTGGCTGGTTTTGTCCATGCCTATAACTTCAAGCTTTCCCTCCTGAAAGGGTATGTCCCAGTAGATAATTCCTGTACTATCGTTCAAACTTTTGGTATCACCAATTTGTTTTCCATTCAGTAGTAATTTGGAAAGCGCCGCATTGGTGTAACACACCACCCGGATCATATCACCTTCATTATAATTCCACGAAGGCATTGCGTCCAAAGCCCAGTAATTTCTGCCCGCTGATTTTGGAACGGGATAAGTTCCAATGTAGGTAACCGGTGTAGCACTCCACAGCGCTTCGCGGAAATAACCGCGGGGTTTAAGATATCCACCAAGATTCAGTAGACCGGACGAAGATCCGCGTGAAGGCCACCTGCCTGATTCGCCTAGGTAATCGATTCCTGTCCATAGAAATTGCCCGAAAATGTACTCGTTATCGCGGACTGCTTTCCAGGCTTCCATATTTTGCCCGTTTTCACTACCGTATATTATACGTAGGGGATATTTGGCATGGTCCTGTTCATAACGATCTTCCGTATAATTATAGCCGTCAACATCCAGGGCAGAAGGATAATCCGTTTCATTCGACATAATTACGCCAGCCCTTGCAGCAGTTACCGGGCGTGAAGCATCAAGGCTGCGCACGATGGCTGCAAGGCGTTTGGAAATTACGCCCAACCGCTCTGCATTCGGGTGATCCGTGAGGTAACCGCCAAGCATGGGCTGGTTAATATTGGCATGATCAAGAACAGGGTGTGAGTACGGATCGTTAGGATAATCGACTTCGTTACCTATGCTCCACATAATAATGGATGGATGATTGCGGTCGCGTAAAACCATGTCGGCTAAATCTTTATCACTCCATTCGTTGAAATAGGAAGCTGCACCTTCAAATGCAGGAGTGCCTGCGTTCCAGCCGGTTACCCATTTACGTTTTGGGAATTCCCATTCGTCAAAAGCTTCATCCATAACTAACAATCCAATTTCGTCGCAGATTTCATAAACAGCCGGTGCCTGCGGATTGTGGCTCAGGCGGATAGAATTGCAACCTATTTCTTTGAGGTTGGTCAAGCGCCTTTTCCAGACTTCACGAGGCACAGCCGAACCCAGGCAACCGGCTTCGTGATGGATGCAGACGCCTTTCACTTTTGTCCAGTTGCCGTTAAGCGCAAAACCTTTATTGGCATCAAACGTAAGTGTACGCAGCCCGAGTTGCTGTTCATTCTGATCGATTATTTTTCCATCCTGTTTAACAACTGTTTTCAGCGCATAAAGATTGGGTTGCTCCAGCGACCAGCGTTTAGGATTTGCAATAGCAATATTTTGAATAAAAGAGGCTTTTGAGTTTGCTTCCACTTTAAGGCTTTTTGAAGATGTAACCTGGGTTTTCCCGGTTACCGGATCTTTAATTTCATACGAAATCTGAATGGTAGCGGCAGTCTGCGACTCATTTATAATGCTTGTTTCAATGGCAACATCCGCTTTTTTATCCGTAATAGTTGTTGCTTTGAAATACACGCCCCATAAATCGAGATGCAAGGGCGAAGCATAAACCAGGTATGTATCGCGATAAATTCCGGATCCTGTATAAAAGCGGGAATCCCGATCCAGTGAATGATCAACACGAACGGAAATTACATTCTCCTGCCCGAATTTAAGGTAAGGTGAAAGATCATACATAAACGAAACATATCCATTCGGACGTTTTCCGACGGATGTGCCATTGATAAAAACTTCGCTTTGGTCATAAACACCTTCGAAATAAATAAACACTTTGCTGCCTTTTTCACTTTCGGGAACAATAAAAGTTTTGCGATACCAACCGATACCACCGGGAAGATAACCAGTACAGCTTGCTTTATCAGGACTGTAAGTGCCTTCCACACTCCAGTCGTGCGGAAGATCCAATGTTCTCCATTTGGAAACATCAAGAGTAGGGCTTGCTCCATCTTTCTCGTCCGACAGTTTGAACCGCCAGTCGTTGTTAAAAAGCACTGATTTGCCAAATTGTGGTTTAGCCTGTAGCATGCAGGCAACAAGTACCAGTAAGGCGGCCGTTAAAAATAAGGTTCGTTTCATCTTAATCATTTTTAATTCTGTTCCTACTTAAGTAATTTCAATTCTGCATGGATAAGCAGATATATGGTTTATAATCAATATTTAGTTACACAAAATCCGTTTGGGCGTATTATTTTGAATGCGAAATTTGAATTAACCCTCGCTAATTCAGTTGAGTAGGTATCGCCTGGGTTTAAATCGGGCAAAGCAATTTCAATTAATTTGTTATCAAGGGTATAGTATTGGATTTTGTATAATCGAAGCGTGTATGCGGGAATATCGTTCTTTACCCGGATTTGAATTTTCGCTGTCGAATTATCAAGCCTTTCCACGTTACTGATTTCAACCGGCGAGGCCAGTTGTTTCAGCACAGAATAGGATGGCTTGGGAACCAGGTACATATCCGTAATTCCATGTCGTCGGATCTTAAATTTGCCGAATCCTTCTTCGCCTACATGAGTCCGGTAATCATTCAGGCAGAAATAGATATAGCCAATAACGAAGGGCTGTTTCTGCCATTCCTTGATATGGAAAATCATTTCATCAATTCTGCGGGTGTCGCCGCCGGTGAAAGCGGGTTCGCATAAGCCATGTTCAGTAATCAGCAAAGGGCGGTTTCCAATGGCTTTTTTAATGATGCTAAATTTTTCAGGAATCTCGTTGCGGTCTTTTCCGTGCCAGGTGCCCATGTATTCGTTCCAAGTCGGAATATCACAAATAAGCGATTCATCATTCTCTTTCCGGTTCCAGATTTCGTTGGAAACAACCGTTACAAACCGGGTTGAGTCCAGGTTTTTCACAAAATCACGAAGATTTATGTAAATGTCTTTATCGGTATTGCCATACACTTCGTTGCTTAGTCCCCACGAAAATATACTCGGGTGATTGTAATGGGCTTCGATATTATCGCTCAATTGCTTGTGAGCGGTATTTACAAGTTCCGGCGATAAGTTACCCGGGCTTTGCCACCAGGGCATTTCTTCCTGGACAAGAATGCCGTATTCATCCATCAGTTTTAACAGGTAATCATCCTGTTGCCAGTGGAAACGGGTGATGCAGATGTTCAGGTCTTTCATGGCGCGAACAACCGAATCCATGTAACTGTGAGGTTCGGCAGCGCCATAGTTGGGATTGCTGCCGGGCATATATTCCAGACCGGGCAACCGGACTTTTGCACCGTTCAAGAATAGTTCTTCGCCTCTAATTTCCAGTTTTTTGAAGCCAAACACTGAGGTATCATTATCAGAAACAATGGTTTTGCCATTTACAGATGTTTCAAGCACATATAAATTCGGGGAATCGAAATGCCAGGGATTGATCTTTCCAAAGTTAAATGAAGTTGCGAAAACTCCATCAATCGGCTTTAATTCGACTGAACCTGATTGCATGACTCTCCCGGATTTCTTTTCTTTAAAGACAAAATTGAATTTCGCCTTTTTAATATCTTTTTCCCATAATTTGATAGAAACTTTAGCTACGCCGGAACTATCATGTAAACTGAATTGAGGCGTTACGTGAACATATCTTATTGATGGTTTTCCAATAATTTCAAGAGAAACTGGGCGGGTTATTCCTCCATCATTTATCCAGTCGAAGGATTTCATGTAAGGGAAAGCTTTGTCAGAAAACTGGTTGCTAACGGATAAAACGATTGAATTGTTACCGTTGAAATTAACTAAATCAGTTATATCAACAAAAAAGGGCGTGTAGCCTGAGTTGAGATTTTCTCCGGCCTTTTTTCCATTGATGTAAACCACGGCATCGCGGTAAACCCCATCGAATTTCAGACGGATGTTCTTGTTTTTCCAATCATCCTGTATCCTGATTTCTTTCTGGTACCAGACTAAGCCGGCATAATCTTCGGTACCGGGTTCTATATTCCAGGTATGAGGAACCCTAACTTCATATGAAGACTGAAAAGGAATTCCATTCTGCCAGTTTTCCTGTATCCCGCGATTGGTGGAGTCAACGGCAAATTTCCAAACACCATTAAGTGAAAGAACCTGCCGGTTCTGGCTTTGGGCATAAAGGGAAATGCATAAAAGCATTAGCACTAACTTTGGAAATTTCGGATTCATCTAATTAAGTTTAGTGTTTGGAAAAATCTCGAAAACCACAGGGCCAAGTAGACCTGAAGGCATTAACGGTGCATTTGCATCCGGCGAAGTGGTGGCGTTGGTTAACCGTTTTTCAGCTGGTAAAGCGGCATCGCCCACCAGTCGGTTATTCCAGGTGTTCGTGACTTCAATTTCCAGGACATTG
>CAIWMA010000115.1 GCA_903913645.1 uncultured Bacteroidales bacterium
TTATTTTTCATGTTGAAATATTGTAAATTTACATAAGCACTCAATATTTGCTTGTTACCCTTGGACCATCAATTAAATATTGATTTCAAAATTCATGGAGGTTGAAATAGCTGCCACCGCGCCATAGTAATAAAAAAAATGGCGAATCCCTTATCTACTTTCCCAACGATTATCAATAAACCCAAATAAAATGAAAACCATCCGTACCATCTTTTTCGCCGCCGCGTTTCTCGCATTGGCAACAGTTGCAACCGCCCAAAGCGTAGGCATTAATTCCGATGGTTCGGTGCCAGCCGGCTCAGCCATGCTCGATGTTAAATCAACTAGCAGCGGAATACTGATACCCCGCATGACTGCCGTGCAAAAAGCATTAATTTCATCCCCGGCAACCGGCTTGTTGATTTATCAAACCAATGATACTCCAGGTTTTTATTATTTTAACGGCAGCTCCTGGGCATTGATAGGAACCGGTTCGGGATCAGAAACCGACCCGGTATTCGGAGCCAGTGCGGCCAATGGCATCACAGGAACAAACATAACAAACTGGAATTCAGCCTTTGGATGGGGCAATCACGCTACAGCGGGATACCTTACCAATTTTATCGAAACGGATCCTTTTTACACCACATCGGCAGCATTTGGTATCAGCGCCGGGGATATAAGCAACTGGAATGCGCTTATAACCAGCCAGTGGACCAGCAGCGGAAATACTATTTATTACAGTACCGGAAACGTGGGAATTGGAACAACTTCGCCGGCTTCAAAATTGCATGTTTATGGTACACAAACAGGTGGGAACTGGGCAGGTATGGGCGCATTCGGTGGAGCAAGCTATGCAGTTGTTCTTGGTCAATATAACGATAAAGCACAATTGGGAGCGCATAACGCGGCTTTAAATGCCTGGGCTGATTTGGCAATAAATCTTGGAGGCGGAAATGTAGGCATCGGAACATCTACACCAGCCTATAAATTAGATGTTAATGGTTCTATCAACGGTTCTTCTATTACCATAAACGGAACACCGGTAGCCAGTTCTACCGATACCTATTGGAGTACAGCCGGTACCGGAAAAATCTATTACAGCGGCGGAAATGTCGGAGTAGGAACCGCAACTCCGGTTTATCCGCTGGATGTAGCTGGCGATGTTAATGTTACCGGAACATTCCGTATTAACGGCACCGCCATGAGCGGAACCGGAACGGTTACAAGTATTGATGCATCAGGGGGAACCACTGGTTTATCATTCAGTGGCGGACCTGTTACTACAAGCGGAACTCTGACTATGGCAGGCACACTCGCAGTTGCTAATGGTGGCACAGGAAGTACAACAGCGGCTGGTGCCCGCACAAATTTAGGTTTGGGAACACTATCTACATTAGGTACCATAAACAATTCAAATTGGTCTGGAACAGCATTAACTGCGCCTAATGGCGGTACTGGCATAACATCTTATGCTGTGGGCGATTTACTTTATGCGTCAACAACGTCGGCATTATCAAAATTGACAGGCGTGGCAACAGGAAATGCATTGATTTCGGGTGGCATTGGAGTAGCGCCGTTGTGGGGAAAAATTGGTTTAACAACCCATGTTTCAGGTACACTTCCCGTTGCCAATGGAGGTACGGGTACCGTAACTGCTCCCACCCAATATGGAGTAATATATGCTTCCAGCACTTCGGCTTTTGCTTCTACTGCCGCAGGAACGGCAGGTTACCTGCTTAAATCGAATGGAACCTCAGCACCTACATGGTTACAAACAATACCAGTTACAAATGGCGGAACAGGCGCTTCTTCAGCAACCGTAGCTGGAGGAGTAATATATGGTTCAAGCACCAGCGCTATGGCCTCAACGTTAGCTGGTACAGCCGGACAAGTTCTAATTAGCAATGGCACAGGTGCCCCCACCTGGTCGAACAATATAAGCGGCAATGCAGCTACAGCAACATCTGCTACTTCAGCAACATCAGCTACAACAGCAACCAACCTGGCCGGTGGCTCAGCCGGAACAGTACCTTATCAAAGCGCAGCCGGAACAACGGCACAATTGGGAGCAGGCACAACCGGCCAGGTGCTTACCAGCAACGGTGCAGCTGCACCGTCATGGACTTCAGCAGCTACACCTGCCGGGGTGGTACAGCAATATGCCGGAGCTACTGCACCAACCGGCTACCTGTTGTGCCAGGGACAAGCAGTCAGCCGCACAACTTATTCAGCTCTGTTTGCAGTCGTTAATACAACTTATGGTGTGGGTGATGGTTCAACAACGTTTAACCTTCCTAACCTGCAAGGCAAAGTACCTGTCGGTAAGCGATCAACAGTTGGAACATTCGATGCTCTTAACGAAACAGGTGGTGAAGAAACACATACCATTACAACAGCTGAAATGCCGGCACACACGCATGATGTTGATCCAGCTGCGGTAACATCTTCATCTGACGGAAGCCATACGCATACCGTTTCTGCTGCTTCGGATGCTTTATGGGCAAACTACCGTGGCACCTCGAATGATGGTCTTTCAACAGCTACAAAAAGCTATACCACCTCTTCCTCTGGTGCGCACTCCCATACTGTAAATATCCCAAATACTACTTCCACTTCAGCAGGAGGCAGTACTGCTATGAGTTTAGTTCAACCCTATATTGTCCTTAACTACATCATTAAATACTAATCACCTCCGCATCCCGCAGCGTAAACCTCAGCGAACTCTGCGTTAAAAAAAA
>CAIWMA010000116.1 GCA_903913645.1 uncultured Bacteroidales bacterium
ATTTTCTTTTAAACACATTTACACACAGTAAATTACATCACTTATTTCGGTAAATTAGCAGTTATTAATATCCTCATTTTAATAAGTTAGACCGATGGACGGAGTAACCCGCATTTTCGATCTTCTTCAAGTGGTAATTCAGCACCATCAGGTAGGTGAGCCTGTATTATTCGGAAAGAAATACGATAAGGTTTTTACTTTCGACAGTCACACGTATCAACGAAACAGCCATATTCTTGCCCACGCACTTCTGGCATCCGGTATTAAACAGGGTGACAGGGTAGCCACTATTATTAATAACCGGCCCGAATGGAATTTTTTCGATATGGCCATAAGCCTGGTTGGCGCTGTGCAGGTTCCGGTATACCCAACTGTAAGTGAGGCGCATATGCGGTTCATTTTTGATAATGCAGCTATTTCAGGACTTATCATAAATGATGAATCAGTATGGAAAAGAATTCAACATGTAACAAAAGAAATCGCGTCACTGGAACTGGTAATTTCTATTGATAGTATTGAAGGAATAATCGGCATGGATGACCTTTTACTTAAGTACCGGCAATTTTACCCTGAGAAGGAGGTACTTGAAATATCAAAAACTATCCTGCCGGTTGATCTTGTTTCTATCATTTACACTTCAGGCACCACCGGCAAGCCAAAAGGAGTTATGCTTTCGCATCAGAACCTGGTGAGTAATTTCCTGGCACTTACTGAAATCCTGAAACAGCAACCCGCTTCCAGGGCAGTCAGCGTGCTGCCTTTATGCCATATTTATGAACGCATTCTTAATTATACCTATCAGAATTGCGGAACAGCTATATGGTATATCGATGGTTTTGAAAAATTAGCGGAAGGCCTGGCGGAAGCAAAGCCTGAAATTTTCTGTGCTGTTCCCCGCTTAATGGAAAAACTATTCGACACTATTATGGCAAAAGGCCGCGATTTAAAGGGAATCAAGAGACAGGCCTTTTATAGTGCAATCGCAATTGGCCAGCAATATGAGCCTGGCAAGAAGTTTTCATTTTGGTTTACTCTTCAACTTTGGTTTGCCCGAAAATTCGTTTTCGAAAAGTGGCATAATGCATTAGGTGGAAATCTCGTTTCGATTGTATCGGGAGGGGCCAGCCTTAATCCACGTATAGCACGCACTTTTTGGGCAGCCGGTTTTAAAATCATGGAAGGATATGGCCTGACTGAAACTTCGCCCGTTATAGCTGTAAGTAATTTCGTTAAAGGCGGAGTTCGCATAGGTACAGTAGGACCGGTATTGCCAGGTGTTGAAATAAAATTTGCAGGTGATGGCGAAATTCTTGTCCATGGCCCGAATGTGATGATGGGCTACTACAACCGGCCTGATCGTACTGCGGAAGTAATAGATTCGGAAGGCTGGTTTCATACCGGCGATATAGGCCATTTAGTCGACAACAAGTATTTGCAGATAACAGACAGAAAAAAGGAAATTTTTAAAACTTCCGGCGGCAAATATATTGCTCCCCAGGTTCTTGAAAACAGGTTCAAGGAATCTGCTTTTATTGAACATATCCTGGTAATCGGTGAAAACCGAAAACATCCTTCAGCTATAATTGTACCATCGTTTGAATATTTGAAAAATTGGTGCAGGGTTAAGAGAATACGTTATTCATCTG
>CAIWMA010000117.1 GCA_903913645.1 uncultured Bacteroidales bacterium
AGAAAACTATTTAAAATACCTCTCATTTAAACCCAAAAAACAGGCTGAACTTAAGCGAATTGCTGATAATTTATTGCTATGTGACTTCAGAGTTGAGATGATGAAAAATCCGATTCCTTATAACCCGTTAAATATTGGACCAAATGTAAATTCATCTGGTTACGAGTACGTTAATGCATTAAGTCTCGATGAAAGTGTACTTTATTTTACCCGCAAAGCAGCTGGAGTAGGAAGCGATGAAAGTTTTTATAGATCTGTATCTGCACGTTCCTCAAAAGGCATTTTAAACTGGAGCCCTGCTGTTGAAATAGGAGAACCAATAAATACACCGGGCAATGAAGGCGCACTTTGTGTTTCACCTGATGGGACGACAATAATTATTACTTGTTGCAGCCGCCAGGATTCTTATGGCACTTGCGATTTGTATTTTTCACATAAAGTTGGAAATGGCTGGTCAGCGCCGCTCAACCTGGGGCCGGATATTAATACGACTGCATGGGAATCGCAGCCATGTCTAGGAGCTGATGGCCGTACTCTGTATTTTGTTTCAACCCGACCTGGAGGTCATGGCGGATCGGATATCTGGAAAAGTGTTCTACAGGATAATGATTACTGGGGGCCACCAGTGAATCTTGGTGATTCAATTAACACTTCCGCCGATGAAATGGCTCCATTTATCCATCCCGATGGGCACACGCTTTATTTTTCTTCGAGAGGACATCCGGGTATGGGAGGCGCTGATCTTTTTGTTTCCAGAATGGACGCCAATGGCAACTGGCTGAAACCTAAAAATATCGGATACCCTGTAAATACAAAGCTTGATGAGATAAACCTGATTATTAACGCCAAAGGTACTGAAGCCTATATTTCTGCAGAAAGAGAAAAAGGATTTGGGAATACTGATATTTACCGTTTTGAATTGCCTCCCGAATTCAGACCTGCGTCAGTTTCATATGTTCATGGTAACGTTTATGATAAAAACACTCAGATTCCCTTGTCTGCTGCTTTTGAACTAATTGATATGCAAAGCAATAAAACAATCGTCAGTTCTTCATCCGACCAGGTGACAGGCGAATTTGTGATGAGTCTGCCGGTAGATAAAGATTATGCCTTGAATGTTTCCTGCAAAGGCTACTTGTTTTATTCAATGAATTTCAGTCTGGGCAACAAGCATGATTCGGTGAATCCTGTTAAACTTGATGTTCCGATGCAACCGGTGACAGTAGGAGGGAAGGTAGTTTTGCGCAATATTTTCTTTGATACCGACAAGTATGAATTACTTCATGATTCGAAAGCAGAACTTGAAAAGCTTATTTCTTTTCTTCAAAAAAACACAGGATTGCATATCGAAATTGGCGGGCATACGGATAACGAAGGCAGTGATACCCATAATATGACTCTTTCGCTCAACAGGGCAAAAGCAGTGTATGATTACCTCATAACCAATGGAATAAGTGCTGATAAACTTTCCTATAAAGGATATGGGAAATCAATGCCAATCGAAAGCAACAATACTGCGGAAGGCCGCGCGAATAACCGGAGGACAGAGTTTAAGGTGATTAGTAAATAGAGTTACTGGTGATTGGTAACTGGTAATTGGTGACTGGTAACTAGTGACTAGTGACTGGTGGTTAGTAATTGGTTCCGTTTCCCCAATTTCCCATACATTCTAATCACATCCTCTTCTTTAAGTCTACAAGTGTATCGTCCCTTAGTCCCTCCATCCCTTAGTCCCTCCATCCCTTAGTCCCTCAGTCTCTACGTTTATTTCGCTGTCCAGAAGCACCTTACCGGTGAAATAATTTTTTCTTCCTTTTTCAGATTCGTCATGGCTTTATCAACCACTTTCCTGTCGAGACCGGTTTTTTCTACGATTTGACCGGCATTCATTGGTTTTACACTTTGTTTAAGCGTATCGAGGATTTGTTCTTCTGTGTTCATATTCAAATAATTTAATTGAGTTAGACAAAATGATTTTGAATCTGTAAAGTTAATAAAGACAATAGATTTTATGTTATACATTTTTAAAATATTAAAGTTTGGAAATAACTGTCAATGAATCAGGAATTGATAATACCAGTGGGAATTCATGTAGAAAATTCAGGCAAAAAGTCATGTAATTCTTATCCATAAATTCACTACTTTTGCACACTTATTTCCGAACATTACTCAACTACATGATAAACATAACATTACCAGATAATTCCGTAAGGCAATACCCTGCCGGAACTACTGCCATGCAGGTTGCACTCAGCATCAGCGAAGGCCTGGCACGTAACGTATTAGCTGCCAAAGTTGATGGACAGGTATGGGATGCCACACGTCCGATTTCACAGGATGCACGCGTACAATTGCTCACCTGGAACGATCCTGAAGGAAAGTCCGCCATGTGGCATTCATCGGCTCACTTAATGGCCGAAGCTATTGAATTGCTTTATCCCGGCGTTAAATTCGGCATCGGACCTGATATTGAAAACGGATTTTATTACGATATGGATTTCGGTGGCAAGCAAATCACACCGGAAGATCTGACAAAGATTGAAGCAAAAATGCTAGAGCTTGCCCGCCAGAAACAGCAATACATCCGTCGTTCAGTTTCTAAAACAGAAGCACTGGATTATTTTACCAAAAAGAATGACGAATATAAGATTGAACTTATAACTGCTCTGCAGGATGGAGAGATCACATTTTACGAAACAGGCGAATTTACCGACCTCTGTCGCGGACCTCATTTACCTGATACTTCGTCTATTAAAGCAATAAAGCTTCTGAATATTGCCGGTGCTTACTGGCGTGGTGATGAGAAACGCAAAATGCTTACCCGCATTTACGGCATAACTTTCCCAAAGGCTAAAGAACTCGAAGAATACATGGTATTACTCGAAGAAGCCAAAAAACGCGATCACCGTAAACTTGGCAGGGAACTTGAATTATTTACTTTCTCCGCAAAAGTAGGACAAGGCTTGCCGTTGTGGCTTCCAAAAGGAGCACAACTACGTGAAAGACTCGAGAATTTCCTCAAAGGTCTGCAGCGTAAAGCAGGATATCTTCCTGTAATCACTCCGCATATCGGTAATGTTGAACTTTATAAAACCAGCGGACACTTCCAGAAATACGGAAAAGATTCATTCCAACCGATAAATACACCAATCGAAGGTGAGCAGTTCATGCTCAAACCAATGAATTGCCCTCACCACTGCGAAATTTACAACGCTAAACCACGTTCGTACAAAGATCTTCCAATTCGTTTTGCTGAATTCGGGACTGTTTATCGTTACGAACAAAGCGGTGAACTTCATGGTCTTACAAGAGTTCGCGGATTTACACAGGATGATGCCCACCTTTTCTGCCGTCCTGACCAGCTCAAAGCTGAGTTTATGGCAGTAATTGATATTGTGTTGCATATTTTCCGCATACTTGATTTCAAGGATTATACAGCACAGATTTCGCTGCGTGATCCTAATAATAAAGAGAAATACATCGGCAGCGACGAAAACTGGGAAAAAGCGGAAAGTGCCATTATCGAAGCTTCGGCTGAGAAAGGATTGAGAACTACCGTTGAACTTGGCGAAGCCGCATTCTATGGTCCTAAACTCGACTTTATGGTAAAGGACGCTCTCGGTCGTAAATGGCAGCTTGGAACCATTCAGGTGGATTATAATCTGCCTGAGCGTTTTGAACTTGAATATACCGGAAGCGACAATCAGAAATACCGCCCTGTTATGATTCATCGTGCACCATTTGGTTCGATGGAGCGTTTTGTTGCTGTTCTTTTGGAGCATACCGCCGGTAATTTCCCGCTTTGGCTAACACCCGACCAGGTTATTGTTCTGCCTATCAGCGAGAAATACGTTGATTATGCAAAAAAAGTTGCACAGGTGCTGGATAATTCCGAAATTCGCGCCCTCGTTGACGAACGCAATGAGAAAACAGGCAAGAAAATACGTGATGCGGAACTTATGAAAGTCCCGTACATGCTTATAGTAGGAGAGAAGGAAGAAGCTGATGGAACAGTATCAGTGCGTAAACACAGCCAGGGTGATCTTGGAACTTTCAGTTTGGGCGATTTTGTTTCGCTTATAATTGAAGAGACAAAGAAACAACTTGAGTAACGCATTGAAAATCTGTATTTTTTAAAAGTATATCATATTTATTCACCAACAGGAAGGAGTTATAACCATAGCAACAACTAACTACAGCAGCAGCGGCGGACCTCATCAGGACCGCAGATTCCCACGTCGCGATAAAGAAGAGCTGCACAAGATTAATGAAAAGATTAAATCACCCGTAGTTCGGGTGGTCGGCGAAAACATTGAACCAGGCATCTATAATTTCAAAGAAGCCCTTACAATGGCCGAAAATCTTGAACTTGACCTTGTTGAAATTTCCCCGACTGCCAATCCACCCGTTTGCCGGATAGTGGATTACAAGAAGTTCCTTTACGAACTGAAGAAAAAGCAGAAGGAAATTAAGGCCAAAACGGCTAAAGTTGTAGTGAAGGAAATCCGCATGGGTCCCCAGACGGATGAGCATGATTTTAATTTCAAACTAAAACATGCCCGTAGTTTCCTCCAGGAAGGCGCTAAGGTTAAAGTAGAAGTTTTTTTTCGCGGACGTTCTATCGTGTATAAAGATCAGGGAGAAATTATCCTGCTGAAGTTTGCACAGGAACTGATGGATTTCGGAAAAGTTGAAAAACTCCCGTTACTAGAAGGAAAACGTATGATCATGATCATCGCTCCCAAAAAAGCCGCTGTTTAAAAAAAAATCGGAAGTGCCTGAAGTGAAAAGTGATAAAGAACTAATTAATCGGCACATTATCGCATTAGCACATTACTACATTAAATACCTAATAATCACCATAAATAAATAAGTATCATGCCTAAAATGAAGAGTAAATCCGCTGCTAAAAAGAGGTTCACCCTCACAGGCACCGGCAAGCTGAAAAGGAAGCATGCATACCACAGTCACATTCTGACAAAAAAGTCGAACAAACGGAAACGTAACCTTGGTTACACTGTAGTTGTTGACAAGGCAGACGTGAAAGCGGTACGTGATATGCTCCAATGCTAATCAATTAATGTTTAACCTTACTTTCAGCCCCATAAGAATCTGCTAAACAGTAGGTCGCTGAAGTAAAAAAATCAAGTAAAATGCCAAGATCAGTCAATGCAGTCGCCTCCAGGGCCCGCAGGAAAAAAATCCTAAAAGCGGTTAAAGGCCAATTCGGTAGGCGCAAAAATGTCTGGACGGTTGCCAAAAATGCATACGAAAAAGGTGGCGTGTATGCATACCGCGACAGAAAAACCAAAAAACGCACTTTCCGCGCACTATGGATTACCCGTATCAACGCAGGTACCCGTGAGTATGGAATGTCGTATTCAGTATTTATGGGCAAACTTCACGCCCGTAGTATCGAACTCGACCGCAAAGTACTTGCCGACCTGGCTATGAACAACCCATCAGCTTTCAAAGCGATAGTTGATTTGGTAAAGTAGTCTAATTCGCAATACAACATTAAAAAGCTACCGACGAGGTGGCTTTTTTGCTTTGAATCGATTGTTATTATTGAAGAAATGTGTATTCGAAAAAGTTATATATTTACGTTGTAAATAAGTTGCTGCCAATTATAAGTATAGCAAAATGAGTGTTTGGAGTATATTTAAAGCTCTTTTACCCACACCCTTTATCCCATCGAAGTCGGGATGTATTTACCGGTAAAGGAGTTTTTAGTTAAGTTGCCGGCAACCACATTGAAGACATATTATCAGACAAGGGTTTCATTCGTTAGGATAGAAGCACCCTGGCAATACCGGCTGACAAATAAAAATACATAAAGACCACTGCTTATAAAACGGGCTGAATCTGGAAAAGCCGTTTGAAAAGTAAAAATAAAACATAAAAGATGAAAGCAATCAGTAAAGCATTCTTTGTCCTTAACATTGTGTTTGTCTTGTTTAGTGCAAAATCGTATGGATGGAACAACCCTACACTTTTAACTCCGGCTAACGGATCTAATGTATTTACCGGAGTTACTTTGGATTGGAGTTCCGTTGCAGGTTCCCAATTCTATCAGGTACAAGCCGATACAGTCAATACATTTAACTCCCCGGTTCTGGTTTCTGCACTAAAAACCTATATTAACTCCAGTGGCAGTAATACAGACACTGAGCATACTTTAGTCAATCTGTTTTTTGGAAAGACATACTTTTGGCGTGTCAGAGCATATATATCAGGTGATACATCAGTGTGGTCGGCAGGAACGTTTAAAACTATTGATTATGTTTCGCTAAGTTCTCCTCTTTCTGGTTCTAATACCTTTACAGGAGTGACTCTCGACTGGCAGGCACATGCCGGTGTTAAGTTTTACGATGTGCAGGCCGATACCACCAGTACATTTAACTCACCGGCTCTTGTTTCTGCATCAACAACATATATTAACAGTAACAGCAGTAATACAGATACGGATCATACTTTCGGAGATCTGTTTTTTGGGAAGGCCTACTTCTGGCGTGTGAGAGCCAGAAATGCGGTAGATACTTCGGCCTGGAAGACTGATACCTTTAAGACCGTTGATTATGTTTCTCTTAGTAGCCCGCTTACTGGTTCTAATAATTGGACAGGAGTAACACTCGACTGGCAGGCACATGCCGGTGTTAAGTTTTATGATGTGCAGGCCGATACCACCAGTACATTTAACTCACCGGCTTTAGTTTCTGCTTCAAAAACATACATTAACAGCAACAGCAGCAATACGGATACGGATCATTCTTTCGGAGATCTGTATTTCGGAAAGACCTACTACTGGCGCGTAAGAGCCAGAAATGCGGTAGATACTTCGGCATGGAAGGCTGATACTTTTAAGACTGTGGATTATGTTTCGCTTAGTAGTCCGCTTACAGGTTCAAATAATTGGACCGGTGTAACACTTGACTGGCAAGCTCATCCCGGTGTTAAGTTTTACGATGTACAAGCTGATACCACGAACACTTTTAATTCGCCGGCTTTAGTTTCTGCTTCAAAAACATACATTAACAGCAACAGCAGCAATACGGATACGGATCATTCTTTCGGAGATCTGTATTTTGGAAAGACCTACTACTGGCGTGTAAGAGCCAGAAATGCGGTAGATACTTCGGCATGGAAGGCTGATACTTTTAAGACTGTGGATTATGTTTCGCTTAGTAGCCCGCTTACAGGTTCCAATAATTGGACAGGTGTAACACTCGACTGGCAAGCTCATCCCGGTGTTAAGTTTTACGATGTTCAAGCCGATACCACCAATACATTTAACTCCCCGGCTCTAGCTTCTGCCTCAAAAACATACATTAACAGCAACAGCAGTAATACGGATACGGATCATACTTTCGGAAACCTGTATTTCGGAAAGACATACTACTGGCGTGTCAGAGCCAGAAATTCGGTAGATACTACTGCCTGGTCGACAGATAACTTTAAAACCGTGGATTATGTTTCGCTCAGCAGTCCGCTTACCGGTTCCAATAATTGGACTGGCGTTACACTCGATTGGCAAGCACATCCCGGCGTTAAGTTTTACGATGTTCAATCCGATACTACCATCACATTTAACTCTCTGGCTCTTGTTTCTGCGTCAACAACGTACGTTAACAGCAACAGCAGTAATACGGATACGGATCATACTTTCGGAAACCTGTATTTCGGAAAGACATACTACTGGCGTGTCAGAGCCAGAAATACGGTAGATACTACTGCCTGGTCGACAAATACCTTTAAAACCGTGGATTATGTTTCATTGGTTTCACCCAACAACGGGCAAATAAATCTTAGTGCAACCGGCATCACGCTTGATTGGACTTCACATCCGGGCATTGGTATTTACCAGCTTGAAATGGATACGGTAAATTTGTTTAATTCACCATTACTTATTAAAGTTGACAAAAACTATATTAACTCCAACAGCAGCAACACTGATACACAGAATGCAACGGGAGCTTTGATGCTGAACCAGGTATATTTTTGGAGAGTCCGTGCCATAAATTCACTGGATACAAGTGCCTGGACGACTCGTGTTTTCAGTACAGGCTCTTGTGTTCCTCCTGGTCAACCTATTGCTATCCTTGGAAATACAGCGGTTTGCCATGAAAGTTCCAACACATATAGTATTACAGCAGTAAGCGGTGCTGTTTCTTATACCTGGACTTTACCGGGTGATTGGAAAGGTTCATCAGCAAATACAAGTATAAATGTTACAGCAGGAAGCGTAAGTGGAAATATCAGAGTTATCGCAACCAACACCTGCGGTTCATCTGCTGCCCAAACAATTAATGTAACTGTAAACACGGTAAATACTTCCGTTACACAATCCGGAGCAGTGCTTACTGCCAATGCAGCAGGCGCTGCCTACCTATGGATAAATTGTACTGGAAAAACTCTGATATCAGGAGAGTCTAATCAAAGTTATACCGCATCTGCTAATGGAAACTATGCAGTAATTGTAAAACAAGCCGGTTGTTCAGACACGTCCACCTGTATGAACATAACTTTTGTCGGAGTAGTTGAAAGTACTGATGCTTCTGCCTTAAATGTGTATCCGAATCCATCCAAAGGGAAATTCACAATTGAAGCAGCGAACACTTTAAGTCCTGAGGCACGCATAGAAATTTATAATGCGATTGGAGAAAAAGTTTATACAGGAGCCAGTTTCAAGCAACAAACATCAAAAGAGATAGATCTTTCCAAAGAGTTGAAAGGAATTTATTTTGTAAAACTGTATGATAAAGAGAAAGTTTTTATTAAAAAAATTGTAGTGCAGTAGCAATATTGCCGTTACCAGGAAAAACAAGAAATCATTGCTGCTGAGAGATGAAGAGATTTTTTTAATTGTACCTGGCGAAAGGATTCGCGAGACAGCGAGGGTGACTGGTTCGGCATACATTGAACAAGAATATTTCATTTATTGTTCTAAAGGGTTATGTTTTAGTAGATGGAAGTATTGCTATAACTGTGAAATATCCTTATTTATCTGATAAATTTACTGAGTATGAAAGAAAAGAAAACAGCTCGAATTGAAGCTTTTAGTGATGGTATTTTTGGTGTTGCCATAACCCTGTTGGCTATTGAAATTGGTATCACAGAATACGAAGGCGCCAGTAATATAAATCTTTGGCATAAAATCTTAGAAAAATGGCCGGAGTATTTCGCTTACTTTAATTCATTTGCCACTGTATTATTAATATGGATGGGGCATCATAAAATATTTAATCATATCCGTGCGGCCAACCAAGGAATAATGCTGATGAATGGAATGGTGTTACTGTTTGTAGTTTTGTTCCCATTTCCGACAAAAACGGTAGGTACGTTTATTGGTACAGATGCGGTAAATACGGCTGTTGCATTTTATGCCGGTTATACCGGAATGATAGTAATGAGTATGCTGGTTTTGAATCTTATTATTGTAAACAATAAGGTGCTACTGGTGTCACCGGGAAAAAGCCTGCCATGGTTTCAAAATATGATTAAAGGGCAAATACTTGGGGTTTTTGTTTATGCCGTTGCAACTGTTGTAGCTTTTTATTCTGCAACAATAGCTTTGTTACTAACGTTCGGGATGTGGGTTTTTTGGGCTATTGTTACAAAAGATACCGTGGAAGAACTTGAATAAGCTTATAATTTGAAGTAATGTTAAAGTAAATCTACAGACTGAAGCCTTGGTAGATATTTTATTGTTACGCTTTCTTCTTTTTTCTGAGTTCCTCCATGTCTTCCATGCCTCCATGGTTAAAAGAATTTCGCCCTGAACCAGATGCACCTAGAACAATATTTTATTTTCCTAATCAATTTTAAACGCTAAATTTGTACAGGTGAAATCAGTAATGTTAATCAGAATAGATAAGTAAAAGTGCATCTTAATACACTTAAAATCATAAATTTTAAGAATTACGAAGAGCAGGAAATGGCTTTTTCGGATAAGATAAATTGTTTTGTCGGCAACAACGGAGCCGGTAAAACCAATTTGCTCGATGCTATCTATTACCTTTCGTTTACAAAAAGTTACTTCAACTCAGTCGATCAGCTGAATATCCGGCATGGTGAGACCTTTTTCGCCATCCATGGTTCTTTTCAACGCAATGGCAGTCTACCAAACCAGGTTAGTTGCATTCAGAAAGCCAGGATTAAAAAACAGTTTCGCATGAATACCAAAGATTACGATAGGATTGCGGATCATATAGGGCAGTTTCCCTGTGTGATGGTTTCGCCTTACGATCGGGATCTGATCAACGAAGGCAGCGATGTCCGCCGCAAATTTATTGACGCTGTAATCTCCCAGTTCGACAAAGCATACCTTGATAGCCTTATCCGATACAACCGCCTGCTCGAACAACGTAACGGCCTTTTAAAACAATTTGCCGAGCGCCGGCAGACTGACCGCGGACTGTTGTTGCTTATTGATGAGCAGATGATGGCGCCGGCTACCAATATCAGCGATAAGCGTAAAACGTTCCTTGAAGGATTTGCTCCTATTTTTCGGCATTATTTTGAATTTATAAGCGGTGGAACTGAAGCCGTGAGCATTGAATATGAATCTCAGCTTACTTCTGCATCCTACCTTGATGTTGTGGATGAAGCTTTTGTAAAGGATTCGTCGCTCAGGTATTCATCAGCCGGTGTTCATAAGGATGATTTTATCTTTAACCTTGAAGGATATCCTGTGAAACGATTTGGTTCGCAGGGACAGCAGAAATCTTTTGCTGTAGCCCTGAAACTCGCTCAATTCGATTTCACGCGTGATTTGATTGGTTTCAAACCCATTTTATTGTTCGACGATATTTTCGATAAACTTGATCCAAGTCGTGTGCAACAGATCATTCAACTTGTTGGTAATGATAGTTTCGGACAGGTTTTTATTACCGATACCGAACCGGAACGGATAAAGAGAACATTTGAAAAGGTTGCCATTAACCACCGGGTTTTTGAAATAAGTGGCGGGAATGTGGATTTTAAGTATTGAATCAGAGAAATCTGTTTCGGATTACCTTTTTTGTTTTGCCACAGATTGCACAGATTTTCGCAGATTTATAGATTGAAAATAAAATTCTATCACATTTGAGATTGAAAGTTATGGTTACCTTCGGAGAACATTTTATATCAATTGAATGAGTAATTTAAACTTGATTTATCAATCTTTGTAATTTGCGCATTCTGTTGTTAGCTACTTTTTTTTTATTTGCCACAGATTACACAGATTTTCACAGATTGCAATTCTAAAGAATTGAGATATGTTTATCATTGAAGACACTGAAATGTTTTATGGGCGGAAAGAAAGTTTTCCACTTAAGGCTGAAACATATAAAATTATAGGATTGGCAATGGAGGTACATAAAACCTTAGGTAGAGGGTTTTTAGAAATAGTATATAAAGATGCTCTTGAGCTAGAATTGAATTGGGCAAAAGTTCCTTATACCAGAGAAAAATCCTTTAAGATTGACTATAAGGGAACCTTATTGAAAAGATTGTACAATGCGGACTTTGTTGGGTATGATAAAATTATTGTCGAAATAAAATCACAGACAGAGATTAATGATGCAAATTACAAACAAACAATTAATTATCTCGCTGTTTCAAATCTGACAGTTGGGTTGATATTAAACTTTGGAAAGGAATCACTGACATTTCACAGGGTAATTTTAACTTGACAAGGATCTGTGTAATCTGCGTAATCTGTGGCAAATAAAAAGTTCATAAGTAATTACTTGAATATTAGTTAGATCGGAATGAAAAAAACAAACGAAATCCTTTTAAAAGACGCCATTTCAGCTTTCCTGAAAGATAATAATCTTGAATCAAAGCTCAATGAAACCCGCGTAATCAGTGCCTGGGAGGAAGTAGTCGGGAAACTGGTATCTCGGCATACTAACCAGATGTATGTTAAAAACCGGACCTTGTTTGTGCGGGTTGACTCTGCTGCTTTGCGTGAAGAACTAAGCTATCAGGGCAGCAAACTTATTAAAAAACTTAACCTGGCTGCAGGTGTTGAAGCAATTGATGATATCAGGTTTAATTGAGATTCTGAGCTTGCCATGTAATTGTTTAAATACTAAAGATACCGTTCAAGCTCCCTGAAATCGTTAATAACATTAAGTTCTTTATTCTCTGTGTGTTCCAGGTTGAAATCGTATAAAACGGTGTCTATGCCTAAATCCTGCGCAGCTTTTATTTCCGAATTTATATCATCGCCAACCACTAAAACGTCTTCGGCTTTGTAGCCATAATCAGTAAGAATCTTTTCGAAAATATCTTTTTTTGTTAATGTAGTCAGGCCAGGATCAATTACAAATATCCGATCAAAATCCTTTTCCAGGTTAAGTTGTGTGATTTTGCTGTTTTGCATCTTCGTAAAACCAGTCGTTACCAGGAACTTTTTACAAGGCAGCTCCCTGATATATTTGTAACTTTCAACTGGTTCCATTGCGTCATCATAAGTTGTTTCCTCCAATAATTTTATTCCTGCAGCCTTCAGGCCTGCTCCAAATGAAAATGCATCTGCAACTTTCTGAAACGGCGTTCTCATTATTTCGGACCTCAGTTTATTAAAGTCTCCTTTGTAATCGCCGCTTTCAATTATCAGTTCAAACAATGCCTTAAAAAGCTTGTCACCAATAGAACTAACAAGGTAGATAGTGTTGTCGAGATCAACAATGATGGCTTTCTTTTTCATTTTGTCTTTTGGTTTTGCAAAGCTATTCAGCAAACATAGAATCTCTAAAGCGATTTTTCAATCTAAATGGATTGGGATATTATTGTTTGGGCGTCAGCCTTTAACTTCTTGAAAAGTTCGTCTTCGATTTGATGAAAATCTGATTTGTTGAATGATCGGGCAAACTTCCCTTTATCCAGGTAATGAATCTGGTTGCAAACAGTCAGCAACGGATCGATGATATGCGACGAAACGAAAACGGTTTTCCCTTTTTCTTTCAGCGTGGTTATGATCAGCTCAAGGATTTTATTGGTTTCAAGATCAAGCCCGTTGAATGGCTCATCGAACAGGAATATTTTCTTATCCTGCTTTAGTACACCTAGCAATGCCAGTTTCTTTTTCATTCCTGTTGAGTATGTTTCGATCAGGTCGTCGAGCGGAAGTTTCATGAATTCCTGTAAAAAACCGAGGTTAAAAGCTGGATTGGTTTGTTTAAATATTTTCAGATACTCATTCCCTGTTATCCTTGAATAGAAGTAATTTACTGTTTCCAGGTAGGCGATATCTTCATTTGAGATGGTATTTCCACCAAATGTTATAGTTCCGGTCTGAGTTTTTAGAGTGGTAGAAAGTACATTGAAAAATGTTGTTTTCCCGGCACCGTTTAAACCGACAATGCCATAAACCTGGTTTTCCTGGAAATCAATCGAAATGTCATCCAGTACTTTATGGTCTGAAAAACTGAAAGTCAGGTTCTGTATGTTAATCATTCAGGTAGTTATTTAAATTCTTTTTAGCTTTTCCATACGTAAATACAGCCATCATCAAAGGAATTGGCAGGAAATAGGGTATTATCGAGCCTAAACTCACCATGTAGAGTAACACGCTATTCCCGACAGAATTCTTGTTCGGTTCGTAAGTTGAATATTTTAAAAAAACAGCATAACTTACTAACGAAACCTGCAGAGGAATAAACAAAAGGTTTAAGAGCCAGTATTCCGGGTTGAAGATTGTATTTATCACTAAAACAGGGATGTACATGATTATGATATATTTTATCATTCGAAATAATTTATGTTTCAGAAGTTTTGCTGAAGTTAAATTGCCTTCTCTCAGGATATGTAATGGTTCACATTCAGTGAAAAACGAGGCTATTGTAACTGTAATAAACCAGAGTATGAGTAAAGGTAAAATCCTGAACCAGCTCAATCCCAAAGCCATCAAATACAATGGAATCAGGATGCCAAAAGATCTGCGGAAACCACTTATCCATTCGAAATCAGTAGCCCGAATAAATGATGAAATAGTTTTAAAATATGTTTTCTGCTTAATTGTAAATTTCAGGTATGGCACTAAAAGTAATGCCGCGGCTAATGCAGGAAAATAAAACCAGTTGCAGGTAAACAAACTGGTTGAAGAAAAAGGAATTGTTAGAAGCAGGTATTCCGAATACATTTCGAAATGTGGTTTCCGTATATGAATGTACACAAACTGCTTATCATTCCTGTACGACTGAATAGTTACGCATGCCAAAAACAGGAAAACTGTCAGATAATACGCATCCGGCAATTTTAAGAAAACTGTATAAGTAGCATAAATAAGAAACGACAACAATGCAATTGCTATTACTGCTCCCAGGCCTGTGGAATTCAATTCCCTTCTAACCTGCATAAGCCTGATGTTTAACAGAATTGCCATGCGGTTGTGCTTGCTGCTGTTATGTGAGTGGGCCAACTACCTGATATTCACAGTCAGCATTTTTTTCTCGCCAATATAGGCTTCGAGCTTATCACCAATAGCAACAGGCCCAACACCGGCAGGAGTTCCGGTAAAAATATAATCGCCGGTTTTCAAAGTCATAAACTGGGAAACATAGGCAATAATTGCCGGATACGAGAATATCATATCTTTTGTATTCCCGTTTTGGACTGTTTCTCCATTCTTCTGCAGGCTGAATGCAATTTGTTGCATATCCTCAAATTCTGCTACCGGAATAAAACTGCCTACCGGAGCGGAAAAGTCGAAAGCTTTTGCCTTTTCCCACGGCAATCCTTTTTCTTTTGCTTTCTGTTGCAGGTCGCGGGCGGTGAAATCAATTCCAATTCCAATGGCATCGATATAAGTCAATGCGAATTTCTCATTAATGCATTTTCCGACTTTATTGATTCTCAGAACGATTTCGCATTCGTAGTGCAGATCCTTTGTAAAGTCAGGGTAAAAGAACGGGCGGTTTCGCGTTAATAATGATGAATCCGGTTTCATGAAATATACCGGCTCGGTAGGAACGGCATTGTTCAGTTCTTTGGCATGTTCGGCGTAGTTGCGGCCGATGCAGATGATTTTCATGAGTTTAATTGTTGTTTCAAGTTTCAAATTTCAAGTTTCAGGTTCCAAATTTCAGATTTTCACTTCTGCAATCTGCAATCCGTAATCCGCAATCCACAATCTGCAATTTCTTACCCCTTATTAAATCCCCTCAACTTAATTGCCGTTATCGTTTTTTTTGTCGATAGCGGGAAATCGCCTTTCATCATCCAGTCGTAGTAGGAAGGTTCTGTTTTAAAAACTTCTTCCACCACTTTCCCTTTGTGTTTACCGAAATTAAGCATTTCCTGTCCTTTGGCATTAAAAATAATATGGCCTACCAGGTCAGCATTGCGATTATAGTAAGAGAACTCGTCAAGTGCTTTCATGTCATTGGTAACCGGAGTTGACGTTTTTCCGTCTTTATCCGTGTATTCGATGCATTCATACCGTTGAAGTTGAGCTTTCAGCACTTCAAAAGTAGCACGGGTATCGGCTTCGGCACTATGGGCATTGATAAGTTCAGTGTTGCAATAAAATTTATATGCTGCCTTTAATGTGCGGGGCTCCATTTTGTGGAAAATATTCTGAACGTCGATGATCCTGCGGTTCTTTACTTCAAATTCAACGCCGGCGCGAAGAAACTCTTCTACCAGCAAGGGGATATCATATTTAATAGAATTGAATCCGGATAAATCGCTGTTACCGATAAACGCATTCAGTATATGGGCAATTTCTTTGAATGTAGGTTCATTCTTCACCATTTCATCCGTGATTCCATGAATGGCCACCACCACTGCAGGCATGGGTATTGTTGGGTTGATAAGGTGCCTGCGAAACTCTTCGTGCCCGTCGGGAAAGATTTTCAACATGGCTACTTCCACAATCCTGTCGCTGCCGATGTTAATTCCGGTAGCTTCCAGGTCGAATACAATCAGTGGTTTGGTAAGATTAAGTTGCATGATTTATAATTGAGGTAACAATAAATACTTGAATGGCTAAATTATCTCTTTTTCGGGTGTAAAAGAAAAAACCCGGCTAATAAAACCGGGTTTTTGTTTCTAAATTTTGGTTCAACAGTTAATTTGAATTATCGGATCTATCAACCATCAACGATTAACTATTTTCCATTAACCTTTTTCTATTTATATAACTAAATTACCGTATTCACATCAAACCCTTCGAGGATCTGTTGAATCCGTTTAATAAACATACCGGCCAGAGCTCCATCCACTAGCCTGTGATCGTAGGAAAGTGAAAGCATACAGATATGACGGATTGCAATAACGTCTCCATCGGCAGTTTCGAGCACCCAAGGACGTTTTTTAATGGTTCCTATACCAAGTATCGCAACCTGTGGCTGGTTGATTACAGGCACGCCGGTAAGACTGTCGAATGTTCCAAAGTTGGTGATTGTAAACGTGCCGCCGGCAATATCATCCGGATTAAGTTTGTTTTTCCTTGCTCGATCGGCCAGGTCGTTCACATCTTTAACAATGCCTAAAAGGTTTTTCGAATCGGCATTTTTAATAACCGGAACAATCAGGTTACCATCAGGCAGAGCGGCTGCCATTCCAATATTGATGGCTTTGCGCTGAATAATTTTGTACCCGTCGATGGAAGCGTTTACATTGGGGAATTCGCGCAATGCTTTTGCTGCGGCTTCAACGAATAACGGAGTATATGTAATTTTCTGACCTTCACGTTTTGCAAACCCGTCTTTTGTTTTATCACGCCAGCGAACTATGTTGGTGACATCCACTTCGATAAAAGAAGTTACGTGCGGCGAAACCTGTTTCGACAT
Source organism: uncultured Bacteroidales bacterium (assembly GCA_903913645.1). Classification (GTDB taxonomy): domain Bacteria; phylum Bacteroidota; class Bacteroidia; order Bacteroidales; family UBA4417; genus UBA4417. Next base: position 16,785 of record CAIWMA010000117.1, read on the forward strand.
AACCATATGATCGGCAATGAGCCTTCGCATACGGTCCATCTCAATAATAATATCGCCGGTTGACGAGGTTACAACCGGAGCCTGAGCTTTTGGCCGTTCAGTTGTTGCTCCAGTTGTAGGAGCAGGTTTAGTTGCACGATTCTTTATGTAATCAAGAATATCCTGTTTGGTAAGGCGATTATCTTTACCGGTGCCGGTTAAATTATCTAGTTCGTTAAAAGGAATATTTTCCTGTTTTGCAATGCTCCTCACGAGCGGGGAATAAAATCTGTCGCTTTCAACAGGCGTTTCAACCACATTAACAGTAGTTGCAGCAGGTTGTGTAACGGCAGTTTTCACTTCTGGAGCCTCTGATTTGGTGGCAGGCACAATTTCAGCGGAAGCAACTTCTTCGCCGCCAAGGTTTATAATAGCGATTACTTTTCCAACAGGCACAATATCGCCTTCCTGGTAGAACAATTTTGTAATGATACCTTCGACAGGCGATGGAATTTCAGAATCAACCTTGTCGGTTGCCAGGTCGGCAATCGATTCGTCTTCAACAACCAGGTCGCCTTCTTTTTTGTGCCAGCGAACAATGGTAGCTTCAATAATACTTTCGCCAAGTTTTGGCATTACCAGTTCAAAATTTGCCATGGTATGTATATATGCTATTGTGTAAATAATTATGCTTTTAATTTCCTGATTCCACGAAGCCAGATTGCCTTTGGATTTGAGCATTTAAAGTTACGAAAAAAAGAGTTACTTAAAGCACGAAATCTTTCGATCATCCTATTAAGAAGCGTATTGTTTTTTGCAATACAGGCACTCCTTTTTCTTAACAAACAAATAGGCAATATAGTTCAATGTATGCGCTATTTTCGTCCCAAATGCCTGAATCCTTTGTAAAGCAATCTGAATTCGTTACTTATCCTGTAATCGCGGGCATATAGCATATTAAGTCTGCCAATCGCCAGGTTATCCATGTTTTGATTATTCATTCCATCGGTGGGATAAATAATTCCTTTGCGGATTTCAGGTAATTTATGTACCGATTGATCCATTGGATGATAACCTGTAATTGATTTAAAGCCGAAAAACACTACGATTATATTTTGCAGGTATGTTAATGGATGGCCAGTTATAAAAACCGTAATTGGAAACGACCCCAGCAAAGCCAGGCTCATCACCACATCGAAAATACGTTTGCTACGCCTATTCTGAAATCTGCCAATAGAGTTTATGTCAATAACATACATATCCCCGGCCGTATCAATGGAATTGCTGCCAATAATTGACATACTTTCTGGCGGTGCTATTTTATATTCAACCTGCGAATGCTGCAATGCAGACATTTGATCAATAATATTTTCGGCAGGCATATCTTTCGCACAAAAAATAATTTCATCAATCTTATAGATGTTGATAATGTCACGGATCTGCGAAATATTGCCGAGGAAACCATTTGAGTCCGGTTGTTGCACACCGCTGTTAACCAAGCCAATAAACCCGGGATTGGAAAGCGCTTTCTGAAGAAGATCTGCTACACGCTGCACTTCCGGTATTTCGCCAACCACAACAAATCTTTTGCTTTTATTTGCATGAATTCTATACCCGCTGATATGAAGAATGTGCAGCAACATTCGCGACAGAGTTAAGGCTATAATTCCCCAGGCAGTACCAGTTAGTATCAGGGATCGTGAAAATCGGTAGCCTTCGGGCAACAAAGCATATATTACAAGGATGATAATTGTTCCGCTCAGCAATCCCCGGTACGACTTCCAAAGATTGAGAGGCCGGTCGTATCCACCTGAATAGTAAATGCTTATCATCCATGTAGCTATAAACGAAGGGATTATAAACAGGTAAAGCTGAATGGGATAATGCCCACCCCAGGGATAAACAAAATTTTGCTCCCATACCCGTGCAATCAAGGCAAGCCCTGCGTATAAAAGCAAAGCATCAGCAAGCGGAAGCAGGATATTTTTCAACACACGACTAACAATGGAAAGCATTGCCCTGAAATAAATTGCCATGTTAATCAGTATCGAAAAAAGTCTGGCATTTTTTGCGGTATAATGTTTTTGCGCAAAAATGATCATCGCATTATAAAACACGAAAACATAATTGAGGCTGCCTTTTTTTGTGCTTTCGCCTTTGTAATGAATAATCCGCGCATCAGGATAGTAATAGTTCTGGTAACCGGCTTTAATGATGCGGTACGACAAATCAATATCTTCGCCATACATAAAGAACGATTCATCCAGCAATCCAATTTCGTTTAGAACCGATTTTCGCATCAACATAAAAGCGCCGGCGAGTATTTCTACATTATGGGTTTTATCCTTATCGAGATAACCAAGATGATATTTATTAAAAGTCTTTGATTTTGGAAACAATCGTGATAAACCGAAAACCTTGCAAAATGCAACGGCAGGAGTTGGTAATCCGCGTTTTGATTCAGGTAGAAACTTTCCTGTTCCATCCACCATTTTTACACCAAGCCCCCCTGCATCGGCGTGGCTTTCCATAAAAGTGATAATCTTTAAAAAAGTGTCTGTTTCAACAATGGTATCCGGATTCAGAAGCAGGATATATTCTCCTGTCGATTGCCTGATTGCCTGGTTATTGGCTTTTGCAAAGCCGGGATTATCCTGGTTGGCAATGCATTTTGCTTCAGGGAATTTCTCCTTAACCATTTTCATCGAGCCATCGATAGAAGCATTATCAACCACAAATATTTCCGTTTCAATGTCCGCACTTGCCGCCCGCACTGAATACAGACACTGCTCGAGGAAGTGCTTAACGTTGTAACTGACAATAATTACGGAGAGTTTCAAAGGCAGATTGAGTGTAGAAAGTACAAATATCTTAAATTTTATTAAGAATTAATAGGGTTTGGTTATCCCATTTTACATTTTACTGCAAATAATCAGGTCCTGGTAGTCGAAAAAGTGTTTGCGTCCGCACCAGCTGCCAAACTGAATGCTTGCCATTTTCAGCCCTGCATTCTGTAGCTTTTCAAGAATCCATTCCTCGTCATATGCTATAAGTTGCTTGCCTGCTTCAATAGAGCGTAACCTGTAAAATCCCTTATTAAAAGGGAAATGCATTTGGGTAGGCTTTTTTATCATCAGATCCTCAGACACACAATTGACAATATAAAGAGAGATCAGACATTTAGCACCCATTTTCATTACACGGCCGATTTCATTTATATAATTTTCAACTTCAGTGGGCTTCAAAAGTGTAAAAGCAGAAGTTATAAATACAAAATCAAATTTCTCATCTTCATAAGGAAAAATGAAATGTTCGGCGTCTGCCTTTGAAGAAAAGTCGACAGGTTTATTTTTAAGGCCTGTATATTGAAAACGGAAGTTTGGATGCTTTGCTGAAATGTTTTTCTTACACCAGTTAATATCGCTTTCAGCTTCATCAAGCCCGTTGTATATGCCGTTTTTATTTAAAAAACGGATGAGAGGCAACGCTATCCTGCCGGTACCACAACCTGCTTCGAGCACTGAATAATCAGGTTGTAAATCTGCAAGTTCCTGGAAATAGGTCAGGTATTTCTTGCCTTCATTCAAATATTCACTATAGCTGACCAAAATCTTTCCCCTTGGTGGAACGCCTTCCGGACGCCTGCCTGTGATAGAATCAAATGCATCGACTGGAAGGTAAAAGATTCTTCTTCTTGCCAACAGGCGGACAAAATCGGGGAGTGTAAAATTCAGAAACCGTTTCATTTTTTATGCTTTATGCTTTGACCAGTATCTCCATAAGTTAGTCTGTTGTTGCTGGAAAATGAAAAATACAACAAAAATGGAAATGCGAAAAGCAAGTATGATAAATCAATACCGCTTTTGAAATAAGCATCTGTGAAACCATACCTCTGAATACAAAGGTAAAAGTAAGTTATTAATACTAATACAAAGATACTTGCAATGTAAAACACTAAATCCTGTTTTCGTGAACAAATAAATCCGGAAATAGCTGCTAATGCGATGAAAATTACAGAAATATTGAAAGGAAACAGGTGGTCAGTCTGGACGTTGAACGGATTTCGGATCAGAAATTCAGGGGTATAAAAAACCAGCAAGGGTACAAACGTCAGAAGAAGAACACTAACGATAATCAGCGACCAGATTATCAGTTTCTTAAACCTGACTTCCTTGCTTTTGAAAAGATAAACCACATAAATTACCAGTGCTAAGGCAAATATAGTCCTGGTCGACAAAAGCAAACCTCCGATAATTGCGCTTATCCAGTATTGCTTTTTGTTTTCGAAATTTACCTTTCCGAGCCAAAAAAGATAGACCATAAAGAATATGGAATTTATCAGGATAGTACTCCTAGTGCTGATTTCCCAGAATACAGAAACTGATAGAAAAAGTATAACTAATGCTCCGACTGAATTCCGCGGTGAGAGATTTTTACGAAGAAAAACCGCAAGGATCAGTATGCCTGCCAGTGATAAATACCCGATTTCGCCAATCAAGTTAAATGGAAGCGCCATTACAAAATAGAAAGGCAAAGGCGCTGGATAATTACCCATATGTGATTGAGCGTTGTAAGGATATTGCCCGTTAAACGCCTGTTCCCAGAAAGAAGAAATAACGCTCCAACGGTCGACGTTTAGAGTTTCTGCTTTAATGAAGTGGAACAGAATTATATGTACCAATGAGTAAAGGAATACCAGGGAATAGAAAAAAATATTGCTGTTAAATAGCTTTAAATCAATTCTTCTTTTTACGACAAAAAGTAATATGAGAATTGAAATATAAAAAATACTCAGGATAAAGAAATGATCAGTGCTCCTGGATAAATATTTAAATGCGAAAATGAGATTTATGAGTACTATAACTGAGAAGGCAAGAATTTGCCTGGTTTTGGCAGAATTTGCAGGAAGAATTTGTCGCTCCGATATCATAAATAATAGCTGTTTTACAATCGGGTCAGAAAATTTTCGGGTATTTTACCGGATTGTAATCGTGCATAATGTTATAGATGCAATCAAAAACATCCTCTGCATTTGGATTTGAGAAATAATCGCCATCCGTACCATAAGCAGCCCTGTGTGCCTGGGCAGTAACCGTACGAGGTTCGGCATCAAGGTATTGGAATCCTTTTTGTTCTTCCAGCACTTTCTGCATCATATAAGCGGTCGCACCTCCGGGGACATCTTCGTCGAAGAATACAATTTTATTCGTCTTTTTGAGAGATTCAGCTATCATTGAATGAATGTCGAAAGGCTCCAGTGATTGTACATCAATAAGTTCAACCGATATTTTGAAGTCGCGGAGTTGGCTTACAGCATCCTGGGCAACGCGTACGCACGAACCATACGTAACTAATGTAACATCAGTACCTTTATCAATAATTTCAGGAACACCTACCGGTATTGAGAATTCGCCGATATTCGAAGGCCTCTTTTCCCGCAAACGATATCCGTTCAAAGGCTCTATAATTAAAGCAGGTTCATCGGATTGCAGCATAGTATTGTAAAAACCTGCAGCTCTTGTCATGTCGCGGGGAACTAGCACATAAATGCCGCGTATGCTGTTAATTACCATGCTAAGCGGAGAGCCGGAATGCCAGATGCCTTCCAGGCGATGACCACGCGTCGTAATAATCATCGGAGCTTTCTGCCCGCCGCGTGTGCGGTACTGTAAAGTTGCCAGGTCGTCGCTCATCACTTGCAATCCATAGAGCAGGTAATCAAAATACTGGATTTCTGCTACAGGGCGTAATCCTCTCACAGCCATTCCGATTCCTTGTCCGATAATGGTGGTTTCACGAATACCAGTATCAAAAATGCGTGTTTCGCCATATTTTGCCTGCAAGCCTTCGTAAGTTTGATTTACGCCACCAATCTTACCAACATCTTCTCCAAAAAGAACAAGTTTTTCATTTGATGCAAACTGGTAGTCCCAGTTGTCGCGAAGAATTTCGCGCCCGGGCACCAATAATGCATCATCGGCGTACGTCGGTGCAACCGGTTTTACTTTCAGGGCTGATTCTTCATACTCACTGTAAAGGAAAGTATTGAACTTTTCGTGGCTTACTTTAAGTTCTTTTTCGAGCCAGGCAGATACATTTGTTTTTAGCGAATTGGAAGGATTACTGCATGAATTGCAGATTAATCGTAGTATTTTTTTTGCTGCCGACATTATATCTTTCCGGATAGGTTCGGCAACATGGCGTAAATCTTCTTTTATGGAATTGATGCGGGCTGTTTTTGCACAATTGCAGGTTGTAACATCAGCAATGGCCAGAAATTCATCGCGAAGCTGAATGAGAGGTTTCTGATAATGGCTCCAGGCCGTTTTTTTAGCTTTTTTTACAGCATCAATCGATTCCGTTTCTATCACTCTAAGTTCTTCATCCGAAGCAATATTTTCTGCAATGATCCATTGACGCATTTGCTTGATGCAATCAAATTCTTTTTCCCACTCAAGTCTTTTAGCCGATTTGTACCGCTCGTGTGAGCCTGAAGTACTATGTCCCAAAGGTTGGGTTAATTCAGTAACATGAAATAAAACGGGAATGTGATTTTTACGACACTCAGAGATACCTTCTTCATACATTTTACACAAGGTAGGATAATCCCAGCCTTTAGCGGAATAAATCAGGAAACCATCTTTATCCGCAGTTTTTTCAAAGCCTTTAAGTACTTCCGAAATGCTTTCTTTTGTGGTTTGCAGGATGCTTGGTACCGAAATTCCAAAGCCGTCGTCCCAAACTGACAACGCCATGGGTACCTGCATAACACCTGCTGCATTTATTGTTTCCCAGAAATGACCTTCAGTTGTACTGGCATCACCGATTGTTCCAAATGCGACTTCATCACCATTTTTCGATATATTGGATAGATGTGCCAGGGCCGGATTTCCGCGAAATAACTTTGAGGTTAACGCAAGTCCAAGCAAGCGTGGCATCTGACCGGCGGTGGGGGAGATGTCGGCTGATGAATTCTTCTGTTCGGTAAGGTCTTTCCAGTTTCCATTTTCGTCAAGGCTCCGTGTGGCAAAGTGGTTACCCATCAATCGGCCGGCGTTCATCGGGTTAAATTCTGAATCGGTATCGCCATAAATCTGGGCAAAAACTTCCTCCAGTTTCATTAGGCCTGCAGCAAGAATGAAAGTCTGGTCGCGGTAATAACCAGCACGCCAGTCGCCTGTGCGAAAAACCCTGGCCATGGCTAATTGAGCTATTTCTTTACCATCGCCAAAAATTCCAAATTTCCCTTTACCCGAAAGCACTTCACGGCGACCAAGCAAACTTGCCTGCCTGCTTTCATTGGCAATACGGAAGTCATTTAGAATCTCTTCCTTATTAAAAGCCTGATTATTAACCTGATGATGTTTGTTGGTAATTTTAACCGCCATTCCTTGAGGAGTGTTTATTGCATGTTCTGTATTCAATAACAAAAATAAGGGTTTCAATGTTGCATAGAACTAATAATTCTCACCTAGTATTTCGAAATAAGCCTGAGGATGTTCACATCCCGGGCAGTTTTTCAGTGCGCGGTCACTTTCGTATATCAGGCCACATTTGCGGCATATCCATTTTACTTTTTTATCTTTTTTGAAAACTGTTCCGTTCTCGATATTAGCCGCAAGTTTTTCGAATCTTTCGGCATAGAATTTCTTTATCTGTCTGAATAGTTTCAACTTGGTAGCAACCTGTTTAAATCCTTCGTCCCAGGCTGATTGCTCAAATTCGGCAAATACAGAACTGTGTTGAATGTTTTCAGCTTCAAAGGCTGCTTTCAGGTTTTCGGCAGTTGTTCCAATTGGTTCAGCTTTGAAGGTTGAAGTGATTTCCAGTTCTGCGCCTTCAAGGAACCGGAACAATGTTTTGGTATGTGATTTTTTCTGTTCGGCAGTTTCGGTAAAAATAGCTGCTATTTGCTGATATCCTTCTTTGGTTGCTACTTTTGCATACCAGAGATATTTCTGTATTGCTTGTGTTTCGATGGCAAATGCATGCATAACATGCTGAGCAGTATGTGATTTACTAAATCCTTCCATTGTTTAACATTTAAAATCCACACTATAAAAATATGCAATAAAATCTATAAGAGATAATATTTATGAAAATAGACCTGAAATAGTCGTCGGGAAAACATTTAAACATCATGTTCATGTCTCTTAATTAAAGAAAAAACCGGTATCAGAATATTCTGAACCGGTTATATGTACTTTGTTGCAGTTTTGATTAAAACTATTATTTGCCTGTAATCCAATTTATAATTTTATCATCATTTGGCGTTGTTCCAGGAGCGACAAAATCAACAAGGCTGCCATTCTCGTCAATCATAAATTTTTGAAAATTCCAGCTTACAGGTGCATCCATTTTACCATTCAGTGCTTTTGATGTCATCCATTTGTAAATAGGATCAATATCTTTACCTTGAACTGAAATTTTTTGCATCATTGGAAATGTAACCTGAAACTTTTCCGTGCAAAACTGCTTGATTTCAGAATTTGAACCTGGTTCCTGGCTGCCGAAGTTATTTGCCGGAAAACCAATAATCACAAATTTCCCTTTCCCATATTTCAAATAGAGGGCCTCTAAATCTTTATATTGATGCGTATTACCGCAGTTTGATGCTGTGTTTACAACCAACACTTTTTTGCCTTTCAGGCTAGCCAGGTCAAAAGGCTTTCCATCAATATCTTTCGTTTTAAAACTGTGAAAATTAGTCTGTTGAGTAAAACCTGAAATTCCTGCAATCATAAGAAATACAATTAGTGATACGGTTTTCATTTATCTATGGATTAAAATTTACGTTTAATTTATTTAGGTAATAATTAAACTTAAAAACAGACATCCTGGCCGAATGTTCATTGTTTATGAAAAGATGGGAAGAGGGAATCTGTCCATGTGATTATCAAATAATGATGAAATCAGAAATCAATTTTGATCAAAAAGAGCTTAAAAACTCAGGCGGTAAATTCTATCAATTTTATCATGTAATTCTCTGATAGATATATTTTTACTTTCCCGTATATATTCTTTTTCTTCGAAGAAAACCAGCAAGGTTGGAGATGCAAAGACACCATATTGAGCTGATGTAGCCGGATATTGCTCAGCATTGATTAACCGGAATTCAATTTCGGGAAAATTGGTTGAAATCAATTCCTGAACTTTAGGTCTCAGGATTTTACAAGTGGCACAATTATCGTTATAAAAATAGAGTAAAACAGCAGCATTGGCCGTTATAAGTTTCTCAATTTCTTGAATATCCATTTTATGGTTTTTAAAACTGGCAGTTAAATTTTCTCATTAACGCCGGTTCCAAACAGCGCAAAGTCATATTTGACAGGATCAGCCGGATCAAATGAGCGCAGGCTTGTTGTCAGTTCTTCAACAGCTTGCCAATCATCTTGTTTCCGATCCAAAAGTCCAAGTCTTCGGGCAACATTTCCAGAGTGAAGATCGAGTGGGCAAAGCAGATCAGAAGTTTTTATGTGTTTCCAGATTCCGAAGTCAACACCTTTATCATCATTGCGAACCATCCATCTCAGGTACATATTGATTCTTTTCGCTGCTGATCCATTCTGAGGATCAGGAACATGTTTGCGAGTGCGGTGCTGATGTTCAAAACTAAAGAATATTTTCCTGAACTGGCTGATAGATTCTTTGATGCTGTTATTTGCCTGATAGCCATTCAGAAAAGCAGTTTCCAGTCCTCCTTGTTGACTGTAAATCTGCTGAATAGCAAGCATGAAATAGAGGCAATCTTCACCCTGAAAAGTCCTATGAACAAAAGATAAAAGTCTGCCGATCTCTGTTTCTGAGGCATTCAGTACAAAATCAAAAGGTGCATTATCCATCCGGATCATTAATTCCCGGCTTTTATTTATTATGGTAACTCTCTGTCCCCAAGCTAATGTTGCAGCTAGAAACCCGGCAATTTCAATATCTTCTTTTTTTTTTGAAAAGATGTGGAATACTGATAGGATCTTTCTCGATAAAATCAGGATTGTTGTAAAATGCGGCTTTCTCTTCCAGAAGTTCGAAGAGTTGCTGATGGGTGAGATTCATTTTGCAAAGGTAATGGGTTGAAGGGAATACTTTAAAAATAAGTCAAAAGTCAAAAAAGCAAAATCAAAGGTAAAAGAGAAGGCTAACAGAAAAAGGATTAAGTCCAGATCCCAGATCAAAAATTATAATTCCCAAAACTCCAATCCGCCGAATCCTTTCCCTGACCCCCTAATCCTAACCCCCATACCCTAACAAAAAAGACCACCCTTTTCAGAGTAGTCTTCTCATAAATAAATAGCTATCAATTATTTAATTCAAAACTAGAACTGGATTGATAAGTCCTTTTCCTGTTTCAATGGCTTTTTCATTTTCAGGAATCATAACATGATGGCGGGCAGGAAGTGACTTTTCAAGTCCTTTATGAATATATTCCATTTCTACGATCGGTTTGAGTTTCAGGAAACCGCCCAGAACAATCATATTGAAAACTTTCGACAAACCTAGTTTCCCGGCTGTTTCAGCAGCATCAATCGAATAGATATTAATATCTTTCCTTTCCGGGAAACGTGTAATTCCATTTGGGTCATAAATAAGAAGTCCGCCTGGTTTTACAGTATGTTCAAATTTATCCATCGACTGCTGATTCAGAATAATGGCAGTATCATATTCGTGTAAAATGGGTGAACTGATGCGTTCGTCGCTTATAATTACCGTAACATTTGCTGTGCCACCGCGCATTTCAGGTCCATACGAAGGCATCCAGCTTACTTCTTTATTCTGCATTACTCCTGAATAAGCAAGAATTTTTCCCATCGAGAGAACTCCTTGTCCGCCAAAACCTGCGATGATTATTTCTTCCGTCATTGTATTGAAATTTTTAAGCTTTTTGTAGGTAATGAAGCTATCTTATTTATCGTCATTCACTTTAATATCACCAATCGGGTAGAAAGGGAACATGTTGTCAACCATCCATTCATTTGACTGTAAAGGGGTCATTTTCCAGCCTGAGTTACAGTTTGAAACAATTTCGACGAATGAAAGTCCTTTGTTCAGTTTTTGATTTTCAAAAGCTTTGCGAACTGCTCTTTTTGCTTTACGAACAGCTGATGGAGTATGAACAGCCTGGCGTGTAACATACAAAGTGCCTGGAAGTGTTGCCACGAGTTCTGTCATTTTCAAAGGATTTCCCATGGTTGCAACATCACGTCCGTAGGGTGATGTACTCGATTTCATGCCGGGAAGTGTTGTTGGGGCCATTTGACCGCCGGTCATTCCGTATATACCGTTGTTGATGAAAAAGATGGTTATGTTTTCGCCGCGGTTGCAGGCATGTATAGTTTCTGCAGTTCCGATAGCGGCTAAATCGCCGTCACCCTGGTAAGTAAAAACAAATTTATCGGGAAACAATCGTTTTATTGCTGTAGCCACTGCAGGAGCTCGGCCATGCGATGCCTGTTGGATATCAACATTCATAAACTCATAGGCAAGTACAGAGCATCCAACCGGTGCAACGGCAATGGTTTCGGACTGGATTCCCATTTCTTCGATAACCTCCATGATTATTCGGTGAGCTGTGCCATGACCGCAACCAGGACAATAGCTAAGATCTTTGGGTGTGAGCAGTTCCGTACGTTTGTAAACCACGTTCTCCGGCTGCACTATTTCAGGGTTTGTTTTAAATTCTGCCATTTCCTATCCTCCGATGATTTGTTTCTTCAATGCTTCTACAATTTCTGAAGGTGAATGTACAATTCCGCCATAACGACCGAAATGTTCAACTTTAACGCGTCCTTCAACAGCTAACTGTACATCTTCGATCATTTGCCCGGCACTCATTTCAACACACAAAATTCCTTTTACTTTCGAAGTCATTTCCTTTATTGCTTTCTTTGGGAAAGGGAACAACGTAATTGGCCGTAAAAGCCCGACTTTTATTCCTTCAGCACGGGCAAGTTCAATTGATTTCTGACAGATTCGGGCGCTCGTTCCGTAAGCTACAAAAGCATATTCGGCATCTTCGCAGGAAAATTTCTCGTAACGCACTTCATTTTCTTCTATAGCGCGGTATTTCTTCTGCAGTTCGTGGTTGTGCTGTTCCATTTTTATCGATTCGAGATCAAGTGAAGTGATGATGTTATGATCTCTGTCAGGAGTTTTCCCAATGGTTGCCCATGGCGTGTTTTTCCTGATTTCTTCCATTGTGAAACGTGGTTTCTGAACATCCAGAAGCACTTTTTCCATCATCTGGCCGATTGCGCCATCCGAAAGTATCAAAACCGGGTTGCGGTATTTAAAAGCCAGTTCAAATCCTAAGCCGGCAAAATCTGCCATCTCCTGAACCGATGCAGGTGCCAGAACGATAAGTTTATAATCGCCATGACCGCCGCCTTTTGTGCTTTGGAAATAGTCGGATTGTGAAGGTTGTATTGTTCCTAATCCAGGTCCGCCACGAACAACATTCAGGATTAAGCAAGGCAGTTCAGCTCCTGCGATATAAGAAATACCTTCCTGTTTTAAGCTTATTCCGGGGCTTGATGACGAAGTAAGAACGCGTTTGCCGCAACCGGCTCCACCGTAAACCATATTTATAGCGGCAATTTCGCTTTCTGCCTGCAATGTAACCATACCGGTGCGCTCATGTGTTTTCTGAGCCATCAGGTATTCCATTACTTCCGACTGCGGAGTGATAGGATATCCGAAATATCCGTCAGCACCGGCACGGATGCAAGCTTCGGCAAAAGCCTCATTGCCTTTCATTAATCGTAATTCTTTCATCCTTAAGTCTTTAAACTTTAGTCATTAAATTTCTTGCGATACACGGTAATTGCTCCATCGGGGCAAACTACAGCACAGTTAGTACAACCAGTGCACTGATCATTGGATGGCATTGCGTAATGATAGCCTTTCCTGTTTACAGGTTTTGCCATAGCAATTACATCTTCAGGGCAGGAAGGAACACAAACTTCGCATCCTTTGCACCTTTCGATATCAACTACGATTTCTCCTCTGTTTTTTGCCATAATATTTTTAAGTGTTTCACTGAATTTGAGGTGGCGAAGTTAGATATTAAATCCAAGTCAGAAACTTTTATTATTAAGAAATAACAATTAAGCCGGCTAATTTAAAACGATTTTAAATTGTTTCAAAACACAATACATCAAATATACGGAATATGAGATATTATGCAATATGGATTCAACAAACGTAAAGATTTTGTTTGGGAAAAACAATGTTTAAAAACGTTATGTTGATAAGTATATTTATA
>CAIWMA010000118.1 GCA_903913645.1 uncultured Bacteroidales bacterium
TCCTGTAAGGTTACAAATTCCTTTTTATCCGGATTTGAACTTGAAGTACCAGTTAAAATCTTGTTTTTGCCAGGCAAATTATTCAGTTTACTTATGTTTTCGCTCGTTAGAGAGTCCTTACGGATTGCATTTTTTGCAGAATCAACAATAAAAGCAGCCGGATTTTTGTTGGTATCTCCTTCAAATTTATCTTCAAGCTTAGTGAAGTAAAAAAACAAAAAAAAATAAACAAAGCTGCTAAAAAGATATAGCCGAATAGGATGGAACTGGCTTCGCTGTTTGCCTTCGTTATAGCTTCTGGTAAGTTTCCCTGGTTGGAAAATTAATGGAAGTACAGTTTTGAAAAAACGGGAGTCGAAATGCAAAAAATCGCTTACAAATTCATAGGCCAGTTCCCCGAACGATTCTTTATGATCGTGATAGCGTTGACCGCAAAAATGGCAAAATTGTCCTTCTATTTCGGTCGAACAGTTTTTACATTCGTGAGTAGTTGTTTCTTCCATTGAAATTAAGTATTAACGGAATGATTATTACTCTTCCCTGAAATTCTTTTCTCCATCACTTTCCAAGTACCGGTTGTCAGGAAACTTTCATCCATGTAACCAACCAATGTCTCAAATCTTTTCATCGGAACGGCAAATGAAAGCAAGCTGGCCTGCACATAAGGTCGCGCCGACGAATCAAACATTCCAAGAATACAATCCGGGTTTTCGCTGTTATTCTCCAGTAAAGGGTACTGGATTATTGATCCGCAGCCAGCGCTAAAAGGAGCCTTAACTCCATACAGATCAGACCGGTCGAAATTGGCAAGCGTATATAAACCTGCCAGTACATCGGGAGTGGCAAAAAACAGAATTATATCTGGATTATCATCAGCATCCAGTTTTTCAAATGGCTTTGCAATAAGCCAGGAAGCAGGGGCTTTCAGCTTTGGCGCATTTTTCATAAGCTCCAGTACAGTTTCAGGATCTTTTTTGTATCGTTCACCTTCCATTTTTCCTTCAATGCCGTATGATAGAAAATACTCGAAACCAGGCCTAAGATTATCAGCAAATCCACAATACCTTAAGCCGCCTCCACAACCGATATTGCCAGCATTAAAAGCAAGAGACTGGCCATTGAAAACCTTAGTAATACCAGCTATAATACAATGATGCCCGGTTTGTGATTTTAGAGGTTCGGCATTATGTAAATCGTTGCTGTAGAACAAAGCGACAGGCAACGGGGCATCATTAAAATATTTCTTCCATCGGCTGATAAAATCAGTTTTCAGTGATTCATTCATATTAATAATACTATTTTGTGTTCCTATAATCATTCAAAATAATTCAAGACAATAGTGGTGACTTTCCACATGCTTTTTTATCTCGGTATTTTCCTGATTTTTTCAAATTCAACTTTTGCAGATGTATTTACTCCTTCATCAAAAACCTTGTCAATTAATACTTTATAAGTATCCTGTGCATAGAAATACTTAAGGTTATCCAACTCAGCTGCCTTGATTTTATAATTCCAGTGCGTTAAGCCCTGAATCATGTTTTTCACAACCTGTTCATCAAGGATATTCAAACGTTTCAAAGCATTGATGGCATTGATACGTGTTTCGAAATTGTAGCTTTCACCGGTATAGTTTTTCAATTCTTCAGCAACTTTTTTGTTGCCGTTACTAATGGAAATCTCCAGCCATTTGATCCGGATATTTCTGCCTCTCCAGCCAATCTCATTTTTAGTTTTTTCCAGATATTTTTTACAATCTGCAGGAAATGATGAACATAGATTTGTCAAAGCCAGTTCCACATTAAGATACGATGAATCAGTCAGCATAGTTTCGTAATTCAATTTTAGTGAAGCAGGAACTTTGGTAACATTCTGCAGAACAGCCAGTCTCACCTTATCATCTTTATCGTTAATTGCACTTATAATTAATTGTTGGGTATCTTCTGAGATATCAGCTGAAAGTTGCGCAATGATTTCTCCCTTAATTAGTTGGAAAATTTCCTTCCCATAGCACTTTAAAAGGTCAGCCTTTTTCTGGCTTAATGGAAAGTCGCGTAAAGCTAACAGGGCATCGTACCGATCAATCATATTTGAAGAAAGCAGAGCTTGCGATGCCAATTCGCTGTATGAACGGGTAAATTTCACTTTCTTAGGAATTTTTCGGTTTGGATCGAAAAGAACAAAATCGATATCTTTACCTGCTGGATTTGGAATGTTCACATCTTCATGCTGGCCGGAAATCCATTGATTTTTCTTCTCAAAAGATCCATCCTTATAATGCACTTCAAAATCAACCGGCATCTTAAACAAGCCAATCAGATCATCAGTTTTTTGAACCTGGTCGACCGAAATACGGGTTTCTTTATTACCTGTATTTTTAGTAAGTTGTTCATAACTAATTTCGTATGAAGGTTCGCCACCGCGGTAAATCCATTCTTCGAAAAACCATTCCAGCGATTTACCAGTCGATTTACGAATATCGGACAGAAAATCATTGGTTTCGGCAACCTGGTATGGATGCGATTGGAGGTAAAATTTAATGGCTGCTTTGAATTCATCATCACCAATTACATCGCGCAGCATATCAAGAACCAGGGAGCCTTTGGGGTACCAGCGGTTCCTTCCTCCGGAACTATGGCCTACGGAATAATTATCGTGTGTTGAAGCTTCCAGCACATCGGCAAGTTCCTGGTTGCGAATATTCTGGTAATAATCTTCGCCAAAAATATGTTGTTCAAATTTCTTTGCCCAATAGGTGGCAAAGCTTTCGGTAATCCAAACATCCTTTCCTTTAAGATGCGAGATATAATCACCGAACCACTGATGGGCGAGTTCGTGCGCATTCACATTTACGTAGTTTCTGCCCATAAATCCTCGCGGATCGACCATCAGGTAATCGCCAAAAATAGTGGATGTGGTGGTTTCCATAGCGCCATACATATAATCAATAACCGGCGCCTCACGATACAATTCCCAGGGATAATTTACTCCGAATTCAGATTCAAAATAGTCGAACATTTCAGGCATATACCGATAGGTGGGCTCCACATGATCTTTCCAATCAGGGTAATACCATTGTTCTAGAGGAAGCCCACGTTTGGTTTTTGATGAAACAAAATCGTAATCTCCAATCACCAGGCAGGTTGAGAAGAAAGGATTGGGATGGTTCATTTTATATACCCAGGTTTGCGTATGATCAGCATTCAAAATCACTTTTTCGCGAACCCCATTATTGAATACCTTGTACCTGTCATCTACTGTAACAGCCATGTCGACAGTAATAATACCAGCAGTATAAGGTAGCCAATGGTCGGGACGGTGCGCCCATATCTGTTTGCGCTTCAACTGATTGTGGTCGTTCCAACCAACAAAATAAAGTCCTTCGGTAGGTTTGACTGTATATTCGAAATCAATTGTGTTGGTCGATTGCCATACGAGCTTTAAAGGCGGAATGATAACTACATCATTCCCTTTCAATTTGAATGTTGAAGGCTGGCTATTTATTTTTATAGATTTGATTTTCAATTCAGTAACGGTGAAAACAATAGAATCGATATCCTTGTGCAGCGTCTTGAAAAGAAACTCCACTTGCCCGATAACCAACGTATCAAAAGGCTTGATCGTAAGGTTAGCATTCATATGTGAAAGTTCTATTTCCCGGTCCTGCATTTCGTAGGAAGCGTCGTACAAGTAAGATATAGATTTATCCTGTGCTTCGGCCTTATTGCAAAATCCAGTCAGTAAAAAGATGTTAATCAAGATGATGGAGTGTAATTTGTTTCTCATGGATGATTAGGAATAGGGTAGGAGATAATAGATTTTCCAACACTGTACTAAAGTTCAATATCAAAATTACGATTATTTACGAATGTAAAAGTCGAGTTATCTGATTTCGAATAAATTTCTTACCGCAACAGGAAACAATAATCCTTGAAAGCCAGAAGCAGAATGAATTGCAGCTTGAAAAAAAATAATGGAATGTTATAATTCTGAATCAGATTGCCTATTCCCAGTCTTTTTTCGTGGTGATAGTTTATATACTAACCATCCGAAACCAAGCACCAGATGCAATACAATTGCAGCTATTACTATTTTTACCCAAATATCCACCGGAAGTTTTTTTTACAAATATAGAAGATTTTGTTTTGGATTTTTGCTTTGGATAATTGTTGAAAATTCACA
>CAIWMA010000119.1 GCA_903913645.1 uncultured Bacteroidales bacterium
AGCCACGAACTGCGTACGCCGCTTAATTCGGTAATTGCGCTTTCGGGAGTGCTTAACCGCCGGCTTGCAAACCAAATCCCGGCCGAAGAATACAGCTACCTTGAGATTATAGAAAGGAACGGGCGGAACCTGCTCGCCCTGATTAACGACATACTGGATATTTCACGCATTGAAGCCGGCCACGAAGAAACAGAAATCACTAAATTCAATGCAACCGATTTAATAGCCGAAGTAGTGAGTATGATACTTCCGCAGGCAAACCAGAAGAAAATCGAATTATTTCATATGGATAATGATGCTGCATTGTACATTAACAGCGACATAACTAAATGCAGGCATATCATTCAAAACCTGGTTAGTAATGCAGTGAAGTTTACCGAAAAAGGAAAGGTTGAAGTGAGAGCCTTCCAAAATGATTCAAAAATTAAGATAGCAGTCACCGATACAGGTATTGGCATTTCTGAAAATCACCAGCCTTATATTTTCGATGAGTTCAGGCAGGCCGACAGCAACACTTCGCGGAGATTTGGAGGGAGTGGCCTGGGCCTTGCCATTGCCAGGAAATATGCAAACTTGCTTGGTGGTACCATTTCAGTTAAGAGTTTTCTTGGCGAAGGTTCAGAATTTACACTGATACTTCCAATGCAATCTGCCAGAGAAAACTTTGGATCTGAATCCATTACCAGCGGAGATTTTAGCTTTTCAGGCAGGCAAACAGTTGTAAAAACAGTTGCAGGTTCACAAAATAAAACCATTTTACTGGTCGAAGACAGCGAACCGGCAATTATTCAGATGAAAGATATCCTGGAAGACTGCGGGTATAAAATTTTAGTAGCCCACGATGGTGGCGAAGCGCTCGGGATAATTGCACATACTATTCCCGATGCGATGATCCTGGACCTGATGATGCCAGGCATCGATGGGTTTAGCGTCCTGAAAACACTTCGTGAAGCAGAACAGACAGCACATATTCCAGTGCTTATACTTACTGCCAAACATATCACGAAAGAAGAACTCAAGTTCTTAACCCGCAACAATGTTCACCAGTTAATACAGAAAGGCGATGTGAACCGGCTCGAACTGCTTCGTACTGTCGTTTCGATGGTTGAACCTGAAAAGCCGGCAATTTTGCAGCCGAAACGGGAAATGTACCCAATCGAAGGCAAACCTTTAGTACTTGTAGTTGAAGACAATCCCGACAATATGATAACTGTTAAGGCATTATTAGATGGTAATTATGCAATATTGGAAGCTAATAATGGGATTGAAGCTGTGAAAATGGCTGGTTTACATGAACCCAACCTGATTTTAATGGACATTTCGCTGCCAGAAATGGATGGCATAGAAGCTTTCAACGCCATTAGCAAAAATGCACGTTTGAAGAACACCAGGGTTATTGCACTAACCGCCAGCGCTATGACTGCCGACCGCGTAGCTATTCTGGCACACGGATTCGATGGTTATATTGCAAAACCCATCGATGAAAAAATATTTTTTATTACCATAAATGAAGTTTTACATGGAAAATAGAAAAATAAAAATTCTTGCAATTGATGATATTCAGGATAACCTGATCAGTTTAAAGGCGTTTATCCAGGATATTTTTCCGGAAGCCCAAATGCTTTTAGCATCAAGTGGTGCTATAGGGCTTGAAATTGCTGCAATCGAAAAACCAGATGTAATCCTGCTCGACATTATAATGCCTGGAATGGACGGGTTTGAAGTATGCCGGAATCTTAAATCGGATAAAGAACTATGCGACATCCCTGTGGTGTTTATGACAGCTATCAAAGGCGATAAGGATAGCCGGATCAAGGCGCTGGAATGCGGCGGAGATGCATTTCTTTCAAAACCCATCGATGAAAGTGAACTTACTGCCCAGATAAGGGCCATGTTGAAAATTAACGCGGCCAACATCGAAAAAAGAAACGAGAAAGTACGGCTCGCGGCATTGGTTTACGAGCAAACCAACGAACTTCTACGGAGCCACTCTGCTACCCTCAGTATTTTAGAAGATCTGCGAAACGAGAATATAATACGAGCCAAAATTGAGAGGGAATTACGCCAAAGTGAGGAAAAATACCGAACCATTTTCGAAAATGTACAGGACGTCTTTTACCATACTGACCTTGATGGGACGATCCTCGAAATTAGTCCATCCATTGCACAACTTAGCGAATACGACAGGGATGAGCTGATTAGTAAATCTGTGTTGATGCTTTATAATAAGCCTGATGAAAGAGAAGTTCTGTTAAATTCAATACTGAGAAACGGGGATTTGCTGGATTACGAATTAGAACTTAAAACCAAATCAGATCAGGTCAGGAATGTGTCAATCAATGCACGTTTAATACAGGATGAGGAGGGCAGACCCATACAGATGGACGGCGTAATCAGGGATATTACCGATCGCAGGCAGACGGTAGCGAAATTAAAGGATAGTGAGGAGTTCAGCCGTTACTTATTGCAAACCATCCCTTTTGGCATGGATATCGTTGACGAACAAGGAACAGTTCTGTTCCAGAGTGATAATCTGAAAAAACATTGCGGAGAGGAAGCCATCGGCAGTAAATGTTGGGACGTATACCGTGACGATAAAAAACAATGTGCAAACTGTCCTTTAATTGATGGAATCAAGGTGGGAAAGACGAAGGCTTATGAATCAGCAGGATTGCTTGGAGGAAAAACATTTGAAGTAATTTATACCGGAATGATTTATGAAGGCAAGAAGGCCCTGCTCGAAATATTCGTTGATATTACAGACCGAAAACAGGCAGAGCAGGAGCTGATTAAAGCGAGAGATCACGCCCAGGAAAGCGACCGCCTTAAATCGGCTTTTCTAGCCAATATGAGCCACGAATTCCGCACGCCTATGAATGGAATATTAGGTTTTGCCGAACTGCTTAAAATGCCCGGTCTTACCGGTGACCAGCAACAGGAATATATCTCAATAATTGAAACGAGTGGTGAGCGTATGCTCAATATTATCAATAATGTTGTTGATATTTCAAAAATAGAAACAGGACAGGTGGCTGTAAATTTCACCCAGACAAATATTAATGAGCCAATAGCTTTTGTAAGTAACTTCCTTGAGCCGGAAGCAAGGCTAAAAGGAGTGCAGCTAATGGTTTCACACAAATTGGCTGATGACCTGGCTACAATTAATACTGATCGTGAAAAGCTTTATTCCATCCTTACCAGCCTGGTGCAAAATGCGATTAAATTTACCGATAGAGGGACTATTCAATTTGGATACCTGCTGAAAGGGGAATTTCTCGAATTTTATATCAAAGACAAAGGGATCGGGATTCCTGAAAACAGGCAAAAAGCCATATTTGAGCGTTTTATCCAGGCAGATATTTCGGATAAGAGAGCTTTTCAGGGTGCGGGCCTGGGATTATCCATTTCAAAAGCCTATGTCGAAATGCTGGGCGGCAAAATTTGGGTTGAAAGTTATCCTGGAATAGGATCCACATTTTATTTTACAGTTCCTTACTCAACGGGAGTAGTACATAATTCCGACATAAAAAATGATATTCCGGCTAAAACATCTGTCAAAGAAAGTAAAAAACTGAATGTGTTAGTGGTAGAGGACGATGTAACATCTGAAAGGCTGATTACTTTAGCTATTAAGATGATTAGTAAGGAGATAGTATGTGTGAATACAGGCCATGATGCTGTTGATACGTGTCGACGTAAGCCTGATATTGATCTGATACTGATGGATATAAAAATGCCTGGAATGGATGGATATGAAGCAGCCAGGCAGATACGTGAATTCAACAAAGATGTGATCATCATTGCACAAACGGCCTATGGACTTTCGAACGATGGAAAAAAGGCGCTGGATAACGGCTGTAATGATTATATTTCGAAACCACTTAAAATATCCTTGCTGCGACAGATGATACAAAGACATTTCAATTAATATCAGAAATATTGATCTTTGAAAATGCAAAATAATTCCTCTTCAAGTGTGGCCTTATTTAGCTGGAAGGATGAAGAATTGATGAAAAACAGTAAATAGTAACTTTTGGAATTCCTGAAACAACTGTTATAATTCTTTTCCAAGAGGCAGGAAGACATCGCATGGTATGTGCTTGTAGCTGGTAGCTATGTCTAAGAAGGCAGAGGCGCCTTTTGGTTATTACCAGGTCCGGAAAATAATTGGATTTGCAATCCCAGCCAGGGGTGATTTGGCGATACGTAAGTTGTTTAAAACGGCATTTGGGCTTGATTATACGGTTGGGGGGTATCTTTTTTATTTAACGAAATACAGTAAGGATAATGAGTGGTTTTTTAGTAAAAGTGTTGTACAAACACGGAAACCCGGCAGAAGATGTTGATGTTTTGATAGATTACGGATGGCTGGGAGGATGTGAAGAAAAAAGAACCCATTCTGATGGTTGTGCTGAATTTGATAACCCTGAAGACAAATCCGGAAATATTACGATTCATGGGATGAGTATGGGTAAACACAGCCTAAGTGAAGGAAAAAAATATTCATTCACGATATAAAATATTTTTCTGATAATAAAATCTTATTCCCAGGTATCTCTCGGGTTAATTACTGCTGTATCAATAGCGGAGTCCACAAGGATTGCAATCTAAATCAGGTGGAATATAAAAAAGCACAGTTACCTGGATCTACCTGGCAACTGTGCTGTCATCAATTAATAGTTAAACAAGTAAGAGTAGTTTCACATTAGACTTTCAGCCTTATTTCGGTTAGGCCCTTCCATTCTTATTTTGTATAAATGTACGGCGCGGAAAAGCGGAATCAAAATAAATTTGCATCTGTTTTTCGAAAATTAATTCTAATTATATTGTATAATTCATTGGTATACTGCAGTATAGTATTAAATGTAAGCATAAAAAATATTTTTAAATTAAAATTTGCGTAAAACATAATTACTTCCCGTTTTTCTGGATCTCTCAAAATTAGGCTTGCTGGCTATGGGTGTGGAAAGAAATTTTACTGAATTATGCGTCTTTTGTGTGTGCTAGTCTTATGGCGTCTGTGTTACTGATTAGCAATTTCGTGTTTGTAAGTTGAAATTATGTTAATATTTAATTAGAAACATACAAAAACCGGGTACAAATGCCGTGTAAGAACCAGGATGGGAAATACTGAAGAACCAGTAATTTCATTCTTTTCCATTTCCGATGGGTTTAGTAGTGAGCCCGACTAATTGCTTTCAATTATGAGGCTTTGGCGTCAACGTATCGTCAACCAGCACGAAAAAAGCACCTACAAAATAAATTGTAAGTGCCTGTTAATCAATTAGTCGGAGTGGTCAGACTCGAACTGACGACCACTTGCACCCCATGCAAGTACGCTAGCCAACTGCGCCACACCCCGATCAAAGCGGCTGCAAAAGTAGGGAATTTCTTTGGTTAATTTTCAATGAAACGAAATATTCTTTGCAGTTTCTCTACACTGATCAGTCTGTTTAAAAGACATTTTAGCCAAAGATTTCACCGATTACACAGATTAAAACTGATGAAAGCTGTTTTTTAAAGTAAATTTGATCAGAAGCAATGAATAGTTGTCTGTGAAACTTAGCGAAGCCTTGCCTGATGCAATCAGGGATCTCACGGAAAGTAATCTGCGTAATCCGTGGCTTATATCTGTATTTCAATGCTTTGGATAATCAGATTAGGTGCCTGATGTTAAATAAGGAATCATTTTTGATCAAGTACTTCCTGATTTCACTGTCTGAGATTCCAGTAAATGATTGTTTGTTTTTACCGAAAATTATATTATTATCTAGAACAGTACAATCGTTTAGGCGTATTATTCATTTGCCTGTGCTATATTTTATTGTCGTAGGGCAATGTAATATGAAATGTCGATCCTTTTCCTGGCTCACTTTCGGCCCAGAGCTTTCCGTTAATAAACGAAGTATATTTCTGAGCCAGTGTAAGGCCAAGACCTAAGCCGCCGTATTGGCGCACGGGTGTTTCGTCTACCTGCCTGAACTGTGAAAACATAATTTCCATTTTATCGTTCGAGAAACCAATTCCATCATCCTTTACGTAAAAGTCTATCACTTTGTTTTCACTGAAAGTATATCCTATTTCGATAAAACCTTCGTTCGAATATTTCAATGCATTAAAAACCAGGTGATTCAATGCTCTTTTTAATTTATAGCCATCGGTCAGAATGCTGAAGCTATTGTCTTTATTGGCCTTATTTACTTTCACAACAATTTCTTCCTTTCCGACATTCGATTTTTCGAGATTAATCCATGTCGAAAGTGAATTCAGCAAATCATTAACATTTACCGCTTCTTTTTCAACCCCGGTGGCACCTGATTCAAACTGGGAAATATCAAAAATATCGCTGATGATTTCAAGCAGTGAATCGACATTCCGGTTGATTATATTTGCATAGGTGATTTTGTCGTCTTCAGGCATCGAAGGGTTGGCAATTAGGCCTGCAAAACCCATGATTGCGTGCAATGGTGTGCGCAATTCGTGCGACATATTCATAAGGAAGGATGACTTAAGCCTATCAGATTCGCCAGCTTTCAGCCGTATCAGATGCAACTCTTCCTTTACCCGTTCTATTTCTTCCGAGAGTTGTTCGTTTTCAACAGAACATGACTTATAATTTTTTTCAATTTCAGACAATCTGCGTTTTGCTCCGGTCAATTTGACATAAAACACAACAGCCAATGCTGAAAGTATTGTAAAAGCAATCAGTATAGCTAGAGTCATTGGAGTATTTGATTTTAACAGGTAAAGATCGCTATAAAAAAATTAACCGCAAAATATATCTGTATAATCTATGTGTAAGGTTATATCCGTTGATTATCATGGTGTTATACGGTGAATCCCAACCGGGTAATCCTGCATAATTATATGTATGAGTTGGTCATAATCTTCCTGGTGAGCAACAAAGTCAAGTTTATTTGTATCGATGAGCAATACCCTCAATCCCTGCTGCTGCTTGATATAGTCAAGATATCCTTCCTGTATTTTTCTAAGGTAGTCATCTTCAATTTTTTGTTCATATACGCGGCCACGCGAACGAATATTCGATTGGAGCCTGCTTATATCGAGGTACAAGTAAACCAGCAAATCAGGTTTTGGGAGTGCATTTTCTATAATCGAAAAAAGACGTGAATACAATGTGAACTCTTCGCCGCTCAGCGTTTTCTTTGCAAAAATAAGGGATTTAAGGATGAAATAATCTGCAATGGTAACCGGGTGAAACATATCCTGAACGGCTAGTTTGCTCTTGAGTTGTTGAAAGCGGTCGGCTAGAAACGATAATTCCAATGGAAACGCATATCGTGAAGGATCTTCATAAAATTTTGGAAGGAAGGAATTATCTTCAAACTGCTCAAGAATCAGCCTTGAATTGAATTGTTGTGCTATACGGGTTGCAAGAGTGGTTTTGCCTGCTCCAATATTACCTTCAATTGCAATATAATTATATGGGATGGTCATGTATGAAATTTCAACGCTGGTTTATAGGTTCAGTAAGCTGGCAAATTCTCTCTTTTCAACTGCTATTGATAATGGGGCGGGTTCATTCAAACTTAGTAATAATTCGGTTATTGATGAATGTAATACAGGGTGAATTAAACCCGGTGCAATTTCGGAAAGCGGTTGCAATACAAATTTGCGTTTATGCATAAGCGGATGAGGAATTACGAGGTTGTCGTCATTAATTATTTCTTCATTGTAAAATAAGATATCAATATCAATACTTCTGTTTGTGTATGCTTTTACATGCCTTACCCGGCCCAAGGAAGCTTCAATTTCAAGTGCTATGATTAAAACCTGGTTAGGTGTATTTTCTGTGTCAATTAAAAGCACCGTGTTATAAAAAGTCATTTCGGCACTAAATCCCCACGGCTCTGATTCAACCACGGAGGAATATTTCTTTATCCTACCAATCAGATTGCCAATTAGTTTAGTTGCCTTAACCAACGAATTTAACCTGTCGCCATCATTGCTTCCCAATGATAAATAAACTTCTGCCATCTGCAATATCTTCGGACCAAAGATACAATTTGAGTTTTGATCCATTGTCAGGTAAAATGAAGAAGTTTTTAACAGACTGCTTTTTAGTTAATAGTTATAAGTTAATAGAAAATGGGTCCATCTAAATGATGGTATCTCAAAATTTGATCATGCCTTAACAATGAGTAGCTCATTTTAATTGCAGGTATAGCTAACCATTAACAATAAACGATTTTCCATTAACTCGTCCTTTAGTAAATGATCCAACCAATTTCTGTAACTTCGTGCATAATTTCCCGTCATACATTTTAAACCTTAACCGATAAAAATATGAAACAATTTTTTAAGTTTACTTTCGCATCCATGCTTGGTTTCCTGTTGGCAGGATTTCTGCTGATTCTGATTACTGTAGGAATTATCGTTGCTGCTGTTTCGGCAGGTAAAAGTGAAACAGTAGTCGCACCCGAGAAAACGATACTGATGCTTACGCTTGATCAGCCAGTGAACGATCGTTCATCAGATAATCCGTTTGCAAACATGAATTTCAGCAGGCCCGGTGTTTCGACACAGCTCGGGTTAAATGATATTGTTAGCTGCCTAAAGAAAGCAAAATCCGACCCGAATGTTAAAGGGGTTTTTATGGATCTCGGCGATGTTCCGTCGGGGCAGGCAACTATAGAGGAAATACGCAATCAGCTGATCGACTTTAAGAAATCAGGGAAATTTATTGTTTCCTATGCCGAAGTATTCACTCAGAAATCATATTACCTGGCATCAGTTTCTGACAAAATTTATTTGAATCCTGCAGGTGATATGGAATTTAAAGGGATGGCAGCACAGGTTATGTTTTTCAAAGGATTGCTGGATAAACTAGATGTTGAAGCACAGGTAATCCGTCATGGAAAATTTAAAAGTGCTGTAGAACCATTTACTCTTGATAAAATGAGCGAACCCAGTAAAGTTCAGACTCTAACATTTATTACAGGCATGTGGAATCATTTACTTGATGGGATTTCAGCCAGCCGCAAAATTTCAGTTGATGATCTGAATGCAATGGCGAATGAATATAAGATTCAAACACCCCAAGATGCAGTAAGCCTGAAAATGGTGGATAAACTTTTATATAAAGATGAAGTTCTTGACGAACTAAAGAACAGGGTAAATGCTAAAAGCATAAAGGATCTTAAATTAATGAAATTAGGCAAATACGCGAAAGTTCCGGAAGAGGATAAAGTATCGTCGGACAATAATATTGCAGTTATTTATGCAACCGGTGATATTGTAAGTGGTGATGGGGATGAAGGAACTATTGGTTCTGAAGGCATTTCAAAGGCCATTCGCAAAGCCCGTCTTGATGATAATGTGAAGGCCATTGTTCTCAGGGTGAATTCACCGGGAGGAAGTGCCCTCGCCTCTGATGTAATATGGAGGGAGATGTTGCTGGCTAAAAAAGCAAAACCGGTAGTCGTTTCAATGGGAAATGTTGCCGCATCGGGCGGATACTATATTGCATGTGCCGCGAATAAGATTTTTGCTTATCCAAATACCATTACCGGCTCCATTGGAGTTTTTGGTATAATTCCTAATATGAAGGAAATGTTCAGTAAAAACCTGGGAATTACTTTCGACCAGGTAAAAACAAATCCTTATGCAGATTATATCACGGTTACACGGCCTATGAGTGATGGAGAAAAGAAAATCATCACCCGTAACATCGAAAACATTTACAGCAACTTTACCAAACACGTTTCTGAAGGACGCAAGATGACAGTTGCACAGATCGACAGTATTGGCCAGGGCCGCGTTTGGAGCGGAGTGGATGCAAAACGTATAGGGTTGGTTGATGAATTCGGCGGGCTGACTGATGCTATTAACGAAGCTGCCAAATTAGCAAAGCTCAAGGATTTCAGTACAATGGAACTTCCTGAACAGAAGGATACTTTCGAGCAGTTGATCGAAACCTTTTCAGGAGATAAATCCTCCGTATTTCTTAAAAGTGAACTTGGCACTGCCTATCCATATTTCAGTTACCTGAACCGTATGAGCCGTATGCAAGGCATACAGGCGCTGATGCCGTACGATTTTATCATCAAGTAATACTGATTGAACTTAATTCTTATAAAGGCGATTCCGGTAAGGAATCGCCTTTTGTTAATTACTTTATCCTATTATCAATACTTATAGAAGCTTTTCAAAAACATGTGTAGAAGAAATGTAGAAGGAACTGTTAATATCTTTTGTTCTTATTTTTTGCCGTAATTAGTTAGAAGTTGGTTG
>CAIWMA010000120.1 GCA_903913645.1 uncultured Bacteroidales bacterium
AGGTTGAGGTAAAGGTTGAGGTAAAGGTTGAGGTAAAGGTTGAGGTAAAGGTTGAGGTAAAGGTTGAGGTAAAGGTTGAGTAAAGGTTGAGTGAAGGTTGAGGTAAAGGTTTTAGCCGCTTAGCCTCTATCTCTACCTCAGCCTTTTTTGAATATAAATTTATTACCCTTCTACGGCTAAATTCTTTTATATTAATACACCTATTAATCAACACTACTGCTACCATGAAGGAATGAGTTTTCTCTCAGCCCGGTTTTATTATTAGCATCGGAACTCAAAGAGAAATGAGAAACCTGGCTATCAGTAGAATGGCTGGTTTCAGGTAAATCAACATTACGGCGCATATAAGCCGGAACCCTTTCCATTTCCTCAACATTTGAAGGACTCAGTGTTTTATGACTCAGGCTTTTCAACTTGCTGATCCGGTCGAGGCGCTGATCTTCCTGTTCCATAGTTGGTTTTTCAGCAGGGACATAAACCGGGACTTTTGCTTCGACCTTCATAGGAGGATTCACAATTTCAAATTCCGGTTCCTGGTTGAAAAATGATCTGACTTCAAGAGGTTCAGAATTCTGAATGCTTGCCTCAGCAGTTTTTTCGGTTCTTTCAGTTGTATTATCAGCAAAGAGAGTCATCGGTGAATTAGTGACAGTTGGCTCAGGAATTATCCTTGACGGCTCTTCAAATGATTTTTGCATGATAACCGGTTCAACAACCAACTGAACTTCAGTGATAGGTTCAATCTTAATTGCTGATGCCTGGGGAGCATACAATGTATTTTTAATCTCGCCGAGTATATGTGTTGTTATTACTGGCCTGCTGAAGCCTGTAGCAATCAGGGTTATTGAAATTTCATCTTCAAGGTTATCGTCAACACCATCACCCCAGATTACATTGGCATCCTCGCCTGTGCGTGAAGTAATATAGCCTGTGATATCATTAAGTTCTTCGAGTGAAATTTCATTTTTCCCTGAAGTGATGTACAGCAGGACATTTGCGGCACCTTTGATATCTGTATCATCAAGTAGTGGGGAGTTTAAAGCCATCTCAACAGCTTTCACAGCACGATCTGGTCCATTGGCAATACCTGAGCCCATGATAGCTTTACCGCTTCCCTGCATTACCGTTTTTACATCCTCGAAATCGACGTTTATACGACCGGTAACTGTAATAATTTCAGCAATACCTTTTGCAGCGATGGTCAACACATTATCAGCTTTGCCGAAAGCCTGGCTGAGTTTCATGTCGCCCTGCATATCGAGTAACTTGTCGTTACAGATTACAAGTGTAGTGTCAACATACTTTTTCAGTTCTTCGATACCGGCAATAGCCTGTAATTCACGCTTACGGCCTTCGAAACTAAAAGGCTTGGTAATTATACCTACTGTTAATATCCCAAGTTCTTTAGCAATTTGTGCAATAATAGGAGTGGCGCCGGTTCCGGTTCCTCCACCCATTCCTGCAGTTATAAATAACATGGAAGTATTAGTGGATAAGATTTCCCGTATCTCATCTGCTATTAATATGGCCGCATCACGACCGACTGTTGGATTCGCTCCTGCTCCTAAGCCGGTGTTGCCAAGTCGTATTTTATTCGGTACTTCGCATTTGTTAAGCGATTGAGAGTCAGTATTGCAGATGTAAAAATCTACTCCTTTAATTCCTTGAGTGTACATATACGAAACAGCATTACTGCCTCCGCCACCTACACCAATTACCTTTATGATTGGAGCCTGTTCGTCAGGCCTGTCGAATTTTAGCATTTCAGTCATTTTTCTCCCCCTAAAATTAATTGTTTAATAATCTTGTTGCTTTCCGTTGATTAATTATTTACTAACAAAATACCTGTTAATTATTAACTGATACCATCCTTGAAAAACCGGTCGATCCAGTCAGCTACCTTGTTGTGTTTTTGTACCGGTGGTTTCGTTTCTGTTTTAGTATCCTCAGGTTTTGAAACGTCATTTTTAATACGCGAAACATCAGCGCGTTGCATTCCCATCAGCACTAATCCCAAACCGGTTGAATACATAGGGCTCGTCATTTCATCCACCGAATTCGCCGCCAGGTGTTCGTTCGGATAACCAATACGGGTATCCATTCCGGTAATAAACTGTGTAAGCTGTTCGATATGCTTGAGCATAGCACCGCCGCCTGTTAATACTATACCTGCTATAAGTCTTTTCTCTAGGCCTGTGCTCTTAATCTCCTGGTAAACGGCTTCAATGATTTCTTCCATACGTGCCTGTATGATCTTGGCAAGATTTTTCAGCGTGATTTCTTTTGGATCTCTGCCTCTTAAACCCGGGATAGCCACAACTTCTTCAGCGCGGTTTTCGCTTGCCAGTGCCGACCCGAATTTTACCTTCAGATCTTCGGCATGTTTCTTTATTATGCTGCAACCCGCTTTAATATCTTCAGTTATGATTTCTCCGCCGAAAGGAATTACAGCGGTATGCCGGATAATCCCATCCAGGAAAATAGCGACATCAGTTGTTCCACCTCCGATATCGACTAATACAACACCTGCTTCCTTTTCATCCAGGCTCAGAACTGCTTCTGCTGATGCCAGAGGTTGAAGGATCATATGCTGAAGGTTATAACCGGATTTTTCGATGCATTTCATGATATTCTGTGCAGCCGAAGTTTGAGCTGTAACAATATGAAAACTTGCTCCCATTTGATGCCCAAGCATTCCTTTAGGATCTTTTACGCCGGATTCGCCATCGATAATAAATTCCTGCGGCAGCACATCTATTATCTTTTCGCCGGGATTCATGGCGATATTATAAATGCTGTTGGTAAACTGATCGATATCGGCCTGGCTGATTTCTGTTTCAGGGTTGGGCCTGATGGTGCTGGCCCTGTGCTGAATGCTTCGTATATGTTGCCCGGCAATTCCCACATTCACTGTTCGGATGGTGACCTTGGAGTGAGTCTCTGCCTGTTTGATGGCTGTTTGAATTGAGTTTACTGTATTTTCGATATTGGTGATAACTCCACGGCGTACGCCAATGGATTCGGTATGGCCATAGCCCAATACCTCAATTTTGCCGAATTCGTTGCGGCGTCCCGCAATGGCAGCAATTTTTGTTGTTCCGATATCTAACCCGACTACGATTTCCGTTGACATAGCTTTAAATTTATTTTGTGCACACTACTTGATTTTTATATTCCAGATTCAGTTTTTTATATTTATTCCATCCCGTTTTTACGAGGCCGTTTTTATAAAAGCACTTCAGGTTTTCTAGTTTTTCGGCAGCATCGGTGGTATCACCCAAATAAATAATATGTGACCCTGCTTTTGTAACCAGTTGGATTTTCCCGTTTCCCGTAACATAAACCTGCTCGACAAGTGCTTTCAAGGTACTGTCAGTATTTATGATTTCTGCAAGCATATGGATATCATACAGGTTTTTCAGTTTGGCTTTCAGTACGAAATTGGAATCCGATACCGAAAAGATATTCTTTCCGTCTTTAAGCGGACTTTCAATCTGCCCGCTGGCAATAAGTATTTTATAAGGATAAGCTGTATTTACAGGCATAATGCGCCCTTTTTTATCAATATAATGAGGATATCCGGCAGATGAATAATACCTGATTACGGGAACGCATTGGTCAGCCCGGATCAGGATATCACCTTCAACAGTAATCAGAACATCCGTGTTTTCGAGGTAAGGATTCTTTTTTACAAATGAAGAAATTCCTGCTATATCCACTTCCCCAATAGTTTTTGATTGTGGCTTGCCAAAATTCTTATTTATTGCTGCAATCAGATCGTTGCCACTCATTAAAGCCTGGGCTCCCTTGTAATCAATACGGCAGGTAATTCCGCGGCATTGCTTTACCTCGTGCGTTCCATTGGCAAAACTCATCATTACCACAACGCCTGCTGCTATGGCAATCCATAAGGTAATGAGCAATATTTTAACCAATATCTTCATGCTAATTCGTTTTATGTATCCTGAAAAAGTTTTCAATAGGTTCAACCAATGTGTCAATATCACCGGCGCCCATGGTTAAGAGGACTTCGATATGCTTTCCTGAAAAGTATTCCGGAATATCTGCTTTTTGAACTAATTTTTTATTGTTATGATCCATGAGCGAAAGAAGCATTTGTGAATCAATTCCCGGTATCGGAAGTTCGCGGGCAGGGTAAATCGGCAACAGCAACACTTCATCCAGCAGCGCCAGGCTTTTGGCAAACTCTTCTGCAAAGTCGCGGGTTCGTGAAAACAAATGTGGCTGAAAAATGCCTGTAAGCTTTTTACCGGGGAACATGGCTCTGGCCGAGCGGATGCAAGCTTTTATTTCCTCCGGGTGATGTGCATAATCATCAATATAAACGAAATCGTTTTCATTTAGCCTGATATCGAACCGGCGTTTTACCCCTTTGAAGGACGCAATTCCATGGCTTAATTCTTCTGGCGTAACCCCGGCA
>CAIWMA010000121.1 GCA_903913645.1 uncultured Bacteroidales bacterium
ATACTCGGGTTAACTTCCTTTAATATTGCGTTTTTACACAATTCCCTTGCAATACCATTTAATCGTAATAATTGCGGTAATGATCCAATATATTGATAAAGATTTTGCTTGTTCCAATAATGAATCCAGAGGTTGACAATGAATACGCCAAGTAAAACAAAAAATATCATTGAGTTTAAAAACATCAATATCAATGAGAGCAAGCTTGCCAATGATAAAAAACGGATAACAAAGAACCATTTCGGAGGTTTTATGTGTTCATCCTGGAAAAGTGAAGTAATGTAAAAAGTTTCCTTTTCATTAAGTTTGCTCAACAAGCGTTGAATGTGAACCCTTAGTTCCGGATTATTGCTGAATTCGCTGATTAATTTTTCATTTTTGATATTTTCTTCAGAATTGGTGGGGATAACTTTTAATTTATTGTAAAGGTACTGTTGTCCGACTTTAGAATTTGTCCTGTCCACAAACATGAATAATTCCTGAAAATCTAGATCATTGCATGTTTTATCTGATAATATTTGAAAAGCAGAGGAGTTGTCTTTTTTTCGAAAGTATGCTTCTATTTGTTCAAAATCAAAGGAATCCTTTTTTAGATTACCAAATGCTTCAAGCAGTTCTTCTTTGTTTTTCTTTTTTCGGAAATTGATCATTTTTGGGTATTCACTAAAATATTGCCAAAACATATAAATAGATGCTATTATAACATGTTACAGAAGTTAAGAATACAATATTTGTTGAGTAGTTTCGGCGAGTTAAGCTCGATTACCTGCAATCAAAGGTAGCGAACAAGTACACTTTTCACTCAACTTATTTAAAAAATCTATGTATAACCTATTAGCCATGATTCAAATGCTGATTTAAAAAGGATTATTCGGAAATTTTCGTGGCAACCAATAGAAAGACGGGATATTCTTTCTGCTTTCCATCAGAATCAACTTTTTTCTGGACAAAGCATTCTTTGAAGGTAACATTCTCAAATCCGGATTGGTTCAATAATGTGGAGAGCCATACCGGGTCGAATCCCAGATGCCCTGTAAATCCTTCACCATGAAATGAACCGTCTTCAGGATAGAGATCCGCAATTGCCAGCATTCCGCCATCGTTCAGCAAATGATGTAGGGTATGAACAATTTTACCAATATCTGAGACGTGGTGAAATGCCATCTGGGTATATATTAAATCGAATTTATCTTCAAAATACTCAGTTTCGAGGTCAATCTTAATTGCCTGTATATGGTTTGATTTGGTTAGCGAAATTTTCTCGTTGCAAATCCTGATCATTTCCTGGGAGTTATCGATGAGGGTAATGGATGTAAATAAATCCTCAAGCATGAAACTCAATAAGGCTGTACCTGCTCCAAATTCCATAACTTTCATACCAGGCTTGACTGGAATTATTTCCAGTAATTGATTTGCAATTTCGCGATTGCGTACCAGGTGGACATTGTTTTTATCCCAATCGTTTGCTTTTATATCGAATTCGTTCATGTAGTTAAATGTATTATTTTGTTGAATTGAAAAAATGTTTCGAATTATTTGCTTAACACAACTATATGATTTGTTGATGATTGAGTGGGTATTTCAGAAATGATTTTCATTCCGGCTTTATCAGCAAGTTGATAAATTCCTCCATTATTCATGTAGTTCTTGTAGTTTCGATAATGCTCACTACCGGCAATAAACTCAATGACTTCAGTTAAACGGCCGGCAAACCCATTTTGTTTTGGTACGACATAATCACCAATGATAATCTTATCGGCGACCTGTGCCATTTCGTTCAATAAATTTATCCTTTCTTTTTCATCAACTTCGTGAATAACATAGGTCAATATTGCATAATCAAAATGGGCATGATCAACTTTAATAATATCGATCAGATTTCGATGTTGAAAAGAAATTTTATCATTAGGCCGCCTGAATAATGAAAGCCGAGCCCTGTCGATATTCCGCTTTGATAAGTCAATACCTAATATAGATTTGCTTTTACTGGAAAGCCTGAATGCTAAACGTCCGGTTCCACAACCAACATCAATTATCGTTGATTGCGGCTCAATTATATTTTTTATCTGTCTGAATAGCTTATCCTGATTGGGAGCAATAATTGTGTCGTAGAACCATCCATCGTACCAATGGGTTTTATTTTCAGTCATAGTCTGCTTACATATTTTGCATTAAAACACTGTAAAGATTGGCCTTGCTCACCACACCCGATTGCCTCCACACCGGTTTGCCGTTTTTAAAAACGATAAGGGTAGGAACACTCTGGATCTGGTATTGGCTGGAGATGGCGCTATTCTGATCCACATCAATCTTTATTACTTTAACACGGTCGCCAAGTTCAGCTGCAAGCTCTTTTAAAATGGGTGACTGAACCTTGCATGGCCCGCACCACAAAGCGTGGAAATCAACAATAACGGGTTTTGTATCGTTGATTATGGTTTCGAAGTTGCCTTTCATGGTTGCGTAATTTTACTGGTTTGGTTTTTTTGTCGGAAGTTGGAAGTCGGGAGTTGGAAGTATGGCGTAAGGTGTAAGGTGTAGGCTGGAAGAATACAAGTTGATTATTTTGAATTTGGTTCAGACTTTATAGGTTAAGCTGCCGTTGGGGCATGTTGCAACGCATTTCAGGCATTTGGAACAGGTAAAGCTATCGCCTGGCCTGTCCAGTTTGGGTTTGTATAAACTATATTTCGTGGGCTCCATAGCAACAATATAACATTCCTTGTCGCAGATACCACAGTTTTTGCAACTTTCATTGTTTACCTTAATCCGGAAAAACGAATACTTGTTTAACCATCCTGAAATCCAAGCAATAGGGCATCCAATTTTATGGTATTGATACATTCCTTTTATTTTTCCATCGGGACTCATACCCATAAGGAATTCCATCATTAATCCCAAGGGGCAAACCCAACGACAGAATACTTTCCCAAAAACAACACCTAATATGACACCGGCCAGCAGCACATACCAAAGAGAAATATGATACACCGAAATACCATAGTATAGCCCGGCAGCCATAAAGGTGAGGATGAGAATCCGTTTGTCAACAAGTAATTTCAACATAGTACTGAATTATGTTTTGTGCGATGGATGGGTCTGAATTTTCTATTATTTACATCCCAGGCAAACGGGGGAATTTTCCAATTTTAGTGAGGCGTGCATATACACCCCATCCTTTTTTCATCCAGTGACCTACAAGCGGCATAGGAATCATAAATGCTTTATAGCTATTTCGTAAAACAAAGGCAGCTCCATTGCCGGTATCCATTACACAGAGGATGTTAAGATGTTCCTGGTATCCTTTACGTTTGCTACTTCCTTTTTCAATTTCTGCACTATTATACGCTG
>CAIWMA010000122.1 GCA_903913645.1 uncultured Bacteroidales bacterium
CGGCAACGATAATCAAGGCAAACCGGTCGCAAACGGCACATCGCTTTCTTTCACAGTTACAAATCTGAGCGGACTGACGCATTTGCCAATCTACGATATAGAGAATAATGATTATGGTTTTATTGTAAAACAAATACGTCCGGCAGGCGGACAGTTAAAGATTTATTGGGATGATTCCCAAATAGGAGGCACTACAAACGCTTCAACCGGCTGCATCAACTCCAGCGGCTGCCATACCTGGACAAATGAGTTTGGAAATAACAACACCATTAACTCCTGGTGGTTTGTCTCATGGACCGAAACGGTACCTGTTACTTTTACTACAAAAAAATATCCCGGAATACCGGTTTTATCTGGGAAAAGTGTACTCTGCATAGGGACCGCTGGCAATCTTGATTTTTCGGTAGCCAACGATCCTAATTCGACCAGCTACAAATGGTCCTATACAGGAACAGGTGCTACCATTGCAGAATCGGGAACAACCGCGACTCTGAGTTTTGCACCTAAAGCCACGGAAGGAACACTTTCTGTGAAAGGATATAATGCCGGATGCGGCAATGGAGTGTCAACCTCCAGCGTCATAACTTTTGAGTCGTTACCCCTTGTAACATTGGCTCCTTTTGCGGATGTTTGCTATACATCTCCCGGCTTTAAACTTTCCGGAGGAAACCCGACAGGTGGCGAATACTTTGTTGACGGGAAACCAGCAGATAGCATTTTCCCATATAGAGAACCGGAAGGAATGCATCATATCGCATATTACTATACAGCACCAACAACCTGTTCAAATTCCGATACAACCGGAATTCTTTTGTATTCAGGAACCGGATGCCTTGGAACTGTCTACTTCCCGAATGCATTTACACCCGATGGCGATAGCCTGAATGATGTTTTCAGACCTGTGGTTAGGAATGTGTACTCTTTCAAAATGTATATATTTAACCGCTGGGGAGAACTCATCTTTTCGACTGACAAGGTGGCTAAAGGATGGGATGGCACTTTTGGTGGAAAAGACTGCCCTGAAGGCATATATACATATACAGCCACCTATGGTCTTTCGCTAAGGGAAGAAAATACCGACACGAAAAGAGGAATGTTTACACTTATCCGCTGAAAGACTAAGGCGTTATTCGAGGAGGAAATTCCTGGGTTTAACTTCTAAGTTTCAAATCCTAAGTATCGCATTCCAGGATTGAGATTCAAAGTCCTATAACCTCCAGGCTCTTTAGCTTTAATTTTCTTTTTCCACTTGAGATTTGGCTTTTGAAACCTGGTACTTTGGATTTAACAACCTGGAGGGTTTAATCCATTTTGAATTAATTTACAGACTTACATGGATCCCCGGGCCTTCAGTTCAAGGTATTTATTGATAATATTCACCGTAAGATTCCCCGGCGTAGTTAATATGGAATGTATGCCATACTGTTCAAGCTCACGGACCAGCAGGCGTTTATCAAGTTTGAATTTCTCAGCAATGGTTTTTATGTAAATATCTTCCAGCGTTTTCGGGCTGGATTCAAGGAGAGAATTCAACTCCGTATTTTCGAAAATTACCACTACCAATAAATGTTGCCGGGCAAGCTTTCGCAAAAAGAACAACTGGCGTTTAAGCCCTTCGATGGTTTCGAAATTAGTGAAAAGGATCAAGAGGCTACGCTGCGTTATTTTTAGTTTAGCAGTTGCATACAGAATTTCGTAATCACTTTCCTTGTAGAAGGTTCTCTGGTTGTAAAGAACCTCCATTATTTTATTCATTTGTGTAGGGCGCCTTTCAGCAGGAACAATATTACTTATCTGGTTCGAAAAAGTAATAAGCCCGGCTTTATCGCCTTTGATCATGGCAGTATTAAGCAGTACCAGCGAAGCATTTATAGCATAATCCAGCAGGCTCATTCCTTCAAACGGCATTTTCATCACCCGTCCTTTATCAACCAGGCAGTATACCTGTTGCGATCGTTCGTCCTGGTAATTATTAACCATAAGGTCACCACGCCGGGCTGTTGCCTGCCAGTTTACTTTGCGAGGGTCATCGCCCTGCACATACGGCCGGATATGCTCAAACTCAGCACTGTTTCCTGCTTTTCGTATTTTCTTTATGCCAATTTCAGTAAGACGGTTCGAAACAGCCATCAGTTCGAACCTGCGCATTTGCAAAAACGAAGGATAAACGGCTACCTTCTGATCTTTACACGTCCTGAATCGCCTGTAAACGAGACCCAGCGGCCCTGTAACCAAAGTATTTACATAACCGAAAATATACTCACCACGTTTTAAAGGTTTGAGTGAATAATTCAGATGTTTTGATTCGTTGCGGGCCAGCGAAACATCAAATCCTCCGTCCCTGATCTGGAACTGAACCGGATAATCCTCATAAATCCTGAGTTTTACGGGAAAGCCATACCTGTTTTCGAATAAAATCTGAACCGGATTATCATTTCCGTTCGAGAATTTTTCGGGTAATATTCGTTCGGCAGTAATTCCTTTTGACGCATATAGTATTGTAATTTCGATAAGTGTGCTAGCCGCTATTACCATTACGCCGACAATAGCCACAGCAATAAGCCACGATACCATCAGTGAGAATATGAACAGCAGCACACATCCCCAGAAAAGGTAAAAAAAACGCCTTGTCAGAAACAGGTTTTTCACTATCGCGGAACTTCTATTTTACGTAAAATCTGTCGTATCACTTCGTCGTTGGTGAGGCCTTCCATTTCCTTTTCGGGTGAAAGGATTATGCGGTGCCGTAACACAGGGAATGCTAGCTCCTGTATATCTTCAGGAACAATAAAATCTTTACCGCGTAGAGCAGCCAGTGCTTTCGATGCATGCATCAACGCAAGACTGGCCCTGGGCGAAGCTCCGAGATACAAAAACGGGTGGTTACGCGTTGCTGCTACAATGCTTACGATATATTCCTTTAAACGAGGTTCCAGGTGCACTTCGGTTGCCAGTTTCCGGAACGAGGCAATTTCCTCGGGGCTTAATACGGCCTGTACATTGTTAAGTTGATTTACAGTGCCCTGATTTTGTAATTCAAGAATTTGAAGCTCTTCGGCCGGTGTAGGGTAAGTGATGTCAATTTTAAACATGAAGCGGTCGAGCTGGGCTTCAGGAAGCCGGTATGTTCCTTCATGATCAACAGGATTTTGTGTGGCAAGGATGATAAAAGGGAACTCGAGCGGGTAGGTAATGCCGTCGTAGCTGATCTGTCGTTCCTCCATTACTTCAAACAAAGCTGATTGTGTTTTTGCCGGTGCACGGTTTATTTCGTCAATCAACACGATATTAGAAAATACAGGTCCTTTGCGGAAAATAAAATTCCCGGATGCCGGGTGAAATATCGACGTTCCAATTACATCCGAAGGCATGAGATCGGGTGTAAACTGTATTCGCGAATAGCTAGTAGCTATGGTACGAGCCAGCAATTTTGCGGTAAGCGTTTTAGCTATTCCGGGAACGCCTTCAATCAACACATGGCCATCGGCTAAAATGGCGGTGAGCAAAAGCTCAGCCATGGCTGTCTGACCTACAAGGCATTTGGCCATTTCCGCTTTCAGCAATTCAACTTTTAGGTTCAGATTGGCAAAATCGAGGCGTGGACTGAAATCTATACTTTCTTCATTCAACATGATCTTCAGATTTTTAGCTTGGTTTTAATAACAAAGGATTCTATGGATTTATTCAGCTCGATCAGTTCTTCGGGAGCTACTATTTTAGTATAACGTACCTGGTTAATAACTTTGACAAGGTTTTCGGTTTCGATAGGATCATACCCTGATTTTTCAGAAAGCATTACGGCAAACTCTTTTTCTGTTTTGCGGGTCGGCAGGTGGTAATGCATCCGGATGCGCTCGAGAAAATATAGTATGCGTTTATGGGCGATATCGCTGTAGTTGCGTTGTTCGTAATGCAGAAGGCCGACAACTTTTACAAATTCGAGAGAAGTGTTTTTCATTGGATCAACCATTGGCACCATACTCCGCCGACGGCGCGTTTCGAAAATAAGAATCAATAAAATTCCGAACAACGAGAGGAAATACGCCCAGGCCAGTGCCCTGTTTGCCAGTATTGCCCTAATCGGACTTGTGTCTTCGTCGCGTCCCTGTTTTAAATATTCATCCCAAACGAGTGGCCTGTCAGCCGGAAGATACGACAGTGCTTTAAAAGGAATGCCGCTCATGCCGGCACGAAGAATAAACCAGTTTGAAAACATCAGTGGCAGCGAACAGAGAATCAGGGAACCGTCGCCAATATTAATTTTGATCATCACTTTCCGCTTTTGCAGATCATCCATCAGGGCGGTAACTTTCAATGTGCTGTCGGTAACTGTAAAAAATCCCCTTGAGAAGGAAGGAACGGCAAAATTTCGTTTATCTGTTGCCGGATTACAGAAATGATAGGCAGAATCGTTTTTCGAAATTAGTTTGAATTGTGTGGTTAGCTTAATTCCTAATGAGTCGCAAAAAGAATCTTCAAATCTTTCTGACGCAATAAAAACATGGTTGCCGCTTTTTACAAATTCCTTAAGTTTTATCACCTCCGCTTCGGAAAGCGCAACGTCAGGCGAAATAAGGACATAATTATAAAATCTTTCGGATGAATCGCTTATCTGGTTATAAACCGGCTGGCGCGAAACCGTGATTTTTTTATCCGGAAACAACGATTTGGCTTCATGAAAGAGAATATAGCTTCCGTAGGGATTTTTATCCGAATTTATCAGGGTAGGCTCCCAATTAAGCGGAACGGGTTTCAGCCATTCGAAAACGATAAGCAGTATCGAAAGGAGGATAATAATGGCGATATGGTAGGTGTATTTTCTCATTCCGCCAGGGTTTTCTGAAATTCAATAAAAGCTGAGCTTATCCGTTGGTATTGTTTTTCGTCAGGGACAAATTCACCGTACCAAACAAATTCAAATCCATAAACCAGCCCGGCAAAAATATTTCTTATTTCTCCGTTGCCTAATTCCGCCAGATACTGGCGGTTGGTTTTTTCGTCCCTTGGCTGAATTTTGCCTGAAACAGCCAGCATTAACAGTGTTTGCAGGTAATGATACCGCACGGCAAGCCTGTAATTTCCCAGCCGTGTTGCCTGGTCTATTAAAACAGGGAAATCCATTTGAGCAATATTTTCTTCCCCGGTATCGTAGGATGGCTGAAGCTTGCCGTTTTTCCGCCTGAAAAGCGCTATGGGATTAATATCATTTATTTTCAGAATAACGGCTGTAACAGCCAAAGCAATAAGTATGACCAGGAACAACTCAACACTGCCGGCGTGATTGAAAATACTGAAAAGCCAGTTCAGCTTCTCAAGTAACCAACGCTGAAGAATTAGCTGAAAACTGAAATTGCCTGTTTTTCGCGAATAATCGAAAGCTTTCTGATCCCGGTATCCGGCAATGTGTTTTGCATCCGGAAGCCGGATTTGAATATGCGTTGTATCCGGTTTAACAGCAATATCAGCCCCTCTTCCGGCCGGAAGCAGGAAAAGGGTGATAAGTATTACAAGTACAACATGTTTTTTAATATTCACCTTCGTTTTTAAGA
>CAIWMA010000123.1 GCA_903913645.1 uncultured Bacteroidales bacterium
ATTATGCACAGACTGTAGTAACAGTAGGCGGATGTACAAGTCTGACCCGCACGGCAGTAACACTGACAATCACCGGTGCACCCGCACCTCCGACCAGTGGTGGCGACATCACCCAGTGTAAACAATCCCCGATACAGACATTGACAGCAACAGCTAGTGTTCCAGCCGGCTCAACGGTAGTTTGGTACACAGCAGCAACAGGTGGTACAATAGTTGCCAGCCCAACACTTAGTTCAGTTGGAACAGTAACCTATTATGCACAGACTGTAGTAACAGTAGGCGGATGTACAAGTCTGACCCGTACAGCAGTTACATTGACAATCAATGATCTCCCGATAGCTACAATTGCTTATGACAATGCTTCTTATTGTAGTACGCCAGTTGGAACCGGATTTGCAACAGTAACCCAGACAGGTCAGACCGGTGGAACTTATACATTCTCTCCTGCAGGTTTAGTGATAGATTCATCGACCGGAACTATTAATCTAGGAACAAGTTTACCTGGTTCATATACCGTAACTTATACCTTTACTAATGGAACTTGTTCTAATACTGTAACTACTTCGGTGACAATTAAAGTTGCTCCAGCTACTTCTCCAATCTACCACAACTAATGTAAGATTGATAGCATGATTGCAAACGCTTAAACAGTTCATTCAAAACCTGCTCAAAATACTGCCCGCTGCCGATAAGGCGGCGTGGCAGTGTGGCGGCGGTTTAAAAGTGAAAAGTGAAAAGTGAAAAGTGAAGAGTGAAGAATGAAAAGAGAAGAGTGAATAGTGAATAGTGAAGAGTTTTGAGGGAAGAGTGAGAAGAGAAGAGTGAGAAGGGGTAGGCTAAATTGAGGAAGCTGGTGTTGGGGAATAAGAGGTCGAAAAGCAAGGTGGTAAGGAGGGAAGTGAAGATGTTGATAAAAAGTGGGATACAAATTTATTGTGCAAAGGCAACAGAATTGGAGATTTTTTCTATCTTTAAAAGCGAGAAAAATAAGTGAAGAGTGAATAACAAATAACAAATAACGAATAACGAATAACGAATAACGAATCAACGAAAAGTAAAATAATGTGAGGATTCGGCGATAAGAGAATTTGAAAATAAGCTAATTTGAAATTGAGAAGCTAATAAAAGAAGATAATGAGACAAGCAGATACCATCAGGTTATTCAACGATGCAAGGATTCGTGTTCTTTGGGATGATGATCAGGAGAAATGGTATTTTGCTATAGTAGATGTGGTAGCAATACTCACCGAAAGTGTTAGCCCGGGATCATATTGGCGTAAACTAAAGGAAAGGCTTAAAAAAGAAGGAAATGAAACTGTGACGAATTGTCACACTTTGAAAATGCGTGCTGCCGATGACAAGATGCGTCAAACTGATGTTGCGGATACAGAGGAACTGCTTCGCCTGATACAATCGATTCCTTCGCCCAACGCAGAGCCTTTCAAAATGTGGCTGGCCAAAGTAGGAAGCGAACGTATTGACGAAACACAGGACCCGGAACTGACTTTTGAACGCGCAATGGAAACCTACCTGAAAAAGGGATATTCGAAAGAATGGATCAACCAACGGCTTAAAAGTATTGAGGTTAGAAAGGAATTAACAGATGAGTGGGAAAACCGGGGCATCCGGAAAGGTCAGGAATATGCAATACTTACTGATGAAATAACAAAAGCATGGTCGGGTTTTACGACAAAACAGTACAGGAATTTTAAGGAACTAAAGAAGGAGAACTTACGCGACCACATGACAAACCTGGAATTAGTGCTTAACATGCTGGCAGAGGCTACTACTACTGAAATTTCAAAAGAAAAGAAACCCAAAACCTATGAACAGAGCAGGAATATTGCATGGCAGGGTGGCACTATAGCAGGTAACACCCGCAGGGAGATTGAAGAGAAAACGGGTAAAAAGGTTGTATCAAAACACAATGCGAAAGTGTTGGAAGAGAAAAACAAGGAACTCGATGAATAAAAACTGTATATGAAAATACGATAATGCAGGAATGCAATCAGTAGTTAAATGGAAAATGTGAGAAGATGATTTACGATTTACGAATGACAAATAGAACTTTAACCAATTAACTAAGACTATTAACGAATGACGAATAACGATTTCTTAAATTAGTAACCAGTAACTAATAACCAGTATGCAACGGCGGTTCCGATATATACTATTGTTAAGCATTGTGCTGTTCAGCGCCTTCAGGGCGGTTGGGCAGATCGCTATGCCTAATTATGTATGTATAGGTGCTACCAAACATTATAATGTAACTTCTACTGCAGGCTCAACTTATACATGGTGGATAGATGGTGTTCCTCAACCTGCATTTACATCCAACTTTATTGATATTACCTGGAGCATTGCCAATACCTATTTATTGGAAGTACAGGAGAAGTCTGTTGATGGATGTATAGGCCTAAAGAACTCAGGTCAGGTATTCGTAACTCCTTTGCCAACACTTGTTGCAAGCGTTTCCACTCAGCCAACCTGTATTGTGCCTACCGGCTCCATAGTGGTAACCGATCCGGTTCCTGATGCCGGTATTTCATATATGGTTACGGGTACAAATCCGGTTGTAGCATCAATTACAAATTCTACAGGGATATTTCCCGGGTTGAATCCAGGTATCTATGATGTAACAACAACCGATGCTGCGGGATGCGTATCTCCACCTACGATATTAACAATTAATTTAGTTCCTTCTGCACCGACCGCAATTTCAATTTCCACCACCAACGCCACCTGTGCTGCAAACAACGGTACCATTACCCTGGGCGCTGTTACCGGAGGCCTTGCACCGTATACCTATTCAGTTGATGGCTCAGCCTTCACCTCAACCACGACTTACAACAGCCTTGCTGCTGCTACCTACCCGGTTATCGTAAAAGATGCCAACGGCTGTACATTCACAACTTCAGCAACGGTAGGCAGTTCCAACGGTCCATCAGACCTGGCAGTATCAACCACCAATGCAAGTTGTGGAACAGCAAACGGAACTATCACCCTGAGCAC
>CAIWMA010000124.1 GCA_903913645.1 uncultured Bacteroidales bacterium
AACCGATAATTACGTAATCATAGTTTTCTTTTAGCTGCATGAGGAATCCTTTATGGTTTATGTTTTTGATCTGTTCAAATGTAGGGAATTATGGTAAGATTTCCACAGGCGAGTTTCAATGTGCCGGCTCTCCTAACTCCGATGGTTTAAAAGTTTGTTTGTTCAGTGAAACCTGAAACATTGAAACCTTTTACCCTTTCGCCATTTCAACAAGCTTTTCCCCTGTAACCCTGTATACCGTCCAGTCATCCAGTGCTTTTGCACCCAAACCTTTGTAAAAACAGATAGAAGGTTCATTCCAGTCGAGGCATGCCCATTCGAGACGGCCACAATCACGTTCAACAGCAAGTTTTGCCAGGTGTTTTAACATGGTTTTGCCAAAACCTTTTCCCCGCATTTCAGGAAGGATGAACAAGTCTTCAAGGTATATGCCAGCTTGCCCAAGGAAGGTAGAATAGTTATGGAAAAACAATGCAAAACCTACCGGTTCGCCGCCAAACTCACCTATAATCACTTCGGCCATCTTCTGCCGGAACAAGGTTTTACGCAGTTTCTCCTCTGTAGCAACTACCTCGTGGCTGAGTTTTTCATATTCTCCCAATCCTTTTATAAACTGAAGGATAAGTTTAACATCGTTTTCGTCTGCTGAGCGGATTTCGAATA
The DNA here is from genome assembly GCA_903913645.1 of uncultured Bacteroidales bacterium. Taxonomy (GTDB): domain Bacteria; phylum Bacteroidota; class Bacteroidia; order Bacteroidales; family UBA4417; genus UBA4417. The sequence goes on from CAIWMA010000124.1 coordinate 664, forward strand.
GTTCTGAAGGATTTTGGTTGGGCTGAATCATAGTTTTAACTTGGAATTTTCTTTTTTTTGCGCTCTTTGCATCTCCTTTGCATCTTAGCGGTAAAAAAATTAAACGCTAAGACGCTAAGAGTTTCGCCAGGAACGCAAAGAAATGAGTTTTTATTTGTATGAGGTTGAATGTGCAATTCCCACTTGCTCAATCTCTCTGTAATCACAAAGATAGCTGATATTCGTTCAAACCGTATCTTTGCAGAAATTTTCAAATTTCAATGGATCAACTTCCCCTGAAAGCCTGGCTTCCGATTACCCGCGACGAATTGCTGGCCCATGGCTGGGACGAAGTTGATGTGGTGATTATTTCGGGCGATGCTTACGTTGATCATCCGGCATTTGGGAGTGCAGTAATTGCAAGAGTAATTGAAAATGCCGGCTTTACGGTTGCCATTGTTCCGCAACCCAACTGGAAAGACGATCTGCGCGATTTCCGTAAGTTCGGAAAACCACGGTTGTGTTTTGCTGTAGCTGCCGGCAATATGGACAGCATGGTGAATCATTATACAGCCGGCAAACGTTTAAGGTCGGATGATGCGTACACACCTGGCGGTAAAGCCGGTTTTCGTCCCGATTATGCAACGGTAATTTATACGCAGATCCTGAAAAAAATATACCCCGATGTTCCTGTTGTAATTGGTGGTATCGAAGCCAGTATGCGTCGCCTGGCACATTACGATTATTGGTCTGATACACTCAAACCTTCTATCCTGATCGACAGTGGTGCCGATCTGCTGCTCTATGGCATGGCTGAAAAAGGAATCGTAGAGGTTTTAAAAAGGCTGAATGAAAATCCTGAAGTTAGCTGGATCACGGATATCCCGCAGACTGGTTTTGTTGTGCCCGAAGCTGCCGTTAAGGATTTTGATAATAAGGTTAATTCAATTACACTTCCATCGTACACGGCTTGCTTAAAAGACAAAAAAGCCTTTGGTGAATCGTTCAAACACATTGAACAGGAAAGCAACAAAGCTTCCGCGAAAAGGCTTATACAACCGTCGGGCGATAAAGTTGTGATCATCAATCCTCCTTTTCCTTTAATGACTTCCAAAGAATTGGATGCTGTTTACGCTTTGCCATACACACGACTTCCGCATCCGAAATACAAAAAACGCGGAACTGTACCTGCATACGAAATGATCCGGCATTCGGTTACCATGCATCGCGGTTGTTTTGGCGGATGCGCATTTTGTACGTTGAGCGCGCACCAGGGGAAATTCATTTCCAGCCGTTCGGAGAAATCCATTCTTAACGAGGTGAAATCCATTACCGAAATGCCCGACTTCAGCGGAAATGTTTCTGACCTGGGTGGTCCTTCTGCCAATATGTATAAAATGCAGGGCTTCGACCTTGATATTTGTGAAAAATGCAAACGGCCATCCTGTATTTTTCCTGCCATCTGTAATAACCTGAATACCGATCACAAACCGCTGACTGCGTTGTATAAACAGGCAGCAGCCATCAAAGGAATTAAGAAGATTTATGTCGGCAGTGGGATTCGTTACGATATGCTTACCGGGCGAAGCGCTGAGGATGATAAACGTTTCGGATTAACGGATTATACCCGCAACCTGGTTAAGAACCATGTTTCAGGCAGGCTCAAAGTGGCGCCGGAACATACAAGCGATCATATCCTGAAAATTATGCGTAAGCCTTCATTCAAGCTGTTTCACCAGTTCAAGCAAACGTTTGATAAACTGAACCAGCAGGAAGGTCTCAAACAGCAGATAATTCCATATTTTATTTCGAGCCACCCGGGAAGTGACCTCAATGATATGGCTCACTTAGCCTGCGAAACAAAGGAACTTGGATTTCAGTTAGAGCAGGTCCAAGATTTTACCCCAACACCCTTAACACTGGCAAGCGCCATTTACTATTCCGGCATTCATCCATATACCGGTGAAAAGGTATTTACGGCCCGAAGCCGGCAGGAGAAAGAAGATCAGCGGAAGTTTTTCTTCTGGTACAAACCCGAAAACCGGCAATGGATAAGGCAAACGCTTGCAAAAATGGGCGAACCTGTTTTGACTGACAAGTTACTTGGAGGGAAAGGGCGGTAGGATATTTGAATTTATTACATTTCAAGGCGAAGGGAGAGGGGAGACAGGGCGATCCTGACCAGGAAAAATTCGAATTTAAGGTTTACTCCCTATCGATGCATTTCTGATTTTTCTTTCTGATTTTTTTGACCGCTGCATTTTAAACAAAATCCGCGGTGAACACAGATTGTTCCTCCACAGGTATCACACTTCCAGCGGGCAGATTCCTTTATCTCAAAATTTTCGAGTCCGAATTCTTTGATATAATTCAGATTTTCGATCATACTCATTTTATACTTTAATCTGTATCGTTTATCCAGTTGTATTAACCGGGCGCAAGGGAATTTTGTGCACTCATAGCAGAATTTTGAATCTGTTTCGTTTAATAATTCACAATTTTTAATGATACAATTGAATCTGGATTTTAATTTGCTATTTGTTTTTTCCCGACAACCTGCGCAAACATTCTTATCCCGCAGGTAAGCCATACAGATTCCACAATTCATGCCGCAAGGGGCGATCAACAACAGACCCATATTATTTGAATTCGTGTCTGAAATTTTAAAACGGGATAGTATAAAATAATCATCACAACAAAGTATTTCCTTGACGCAGCATGAAATTCATTGAAGCCATCCGGATATTAAAATATCATTTCGATGGAATAATCAGAACCGGGCAAGGACTGTGTTTTACGACGCCTGAGCACACACTTCCGATGAATGCCCTGTAAAGAAAACCGTGGTTGTGGGCTCCAAGAATAATGAGATCCGCATTGTAACCCCCTGCTTTTTCGATGATTGTTTCAACGATCGGACCTTTCATAAGTTCATATTCACACTCAACGCCACGTTGATTCAGATAATCAACCATGGATAAAAGATCTTTTTTAATCAGGGTCAACTCTTCTTCATTATCGGTTGGAAGCACCGGCTGAACGATTTCGTTACCGATATAAGTAGGAACCGGTACCTCAACATGTAAAATAAGTACATGGCTCTTAAACGCGTGGGCGAAGGAAACAGTGTGGTCAAGGGCTACGGTGGCAATATCCGAAAGGTCTACAGCAACTATTATCTTGTTCATCTTTCAAATAGTTTTATGTGTGTAATCAATACCACAAATATAATGAATATGGGCAGCAAAAGCAAGTAATAATCTTGTTTAGAAGTACGAATCAGAAAACAAATCCTGTATTTTTCGGGTTTTACAATATCCCAAGAAAACAGAGTTGCCTGTTGTCATGGGTAAATTCAGGCATGGAAGGAAAAATTCCGGTTGCAGGATTTCCGGATCAGAAGTCAAATTTCATTCCTGTTCTGAATCCGAGTGTAAACGTATCCGTTGAATGGTTATCGACCGAAAGTACAGGTTTTAAATACCAGCGGCTGGTTGGAGTAAAAGTTATACTTAACCTGCTAATAATCTTATAATTAAAATCAATTGCAGTAACAAAGTTTACGTTTATATCATTGTAAACAGGTATCGAACTATTTACGTTTACAATCTGCGCATTGTACATTGATTTAACTGAATTTGCCGTGGAGGCGACCAGGTCAGGATTGTTGAGCAAGACTCCAAATCCTGCCCCAAGGTTTAACCAGGTCGAAAATTTCCCGGAACTGATAAGCTGGCGGCCAACACCAAGGTTATACGTAAAATACTGGTGTTTTTCATTCCCAGTGTATTGCGAATCCATGCTTGCCGAACTGTAACTTAATGTGTCCAGTTTGCCTCCCTGGCCTAATGCGGTAACAGGAGTATTGATATCGTAACTCACCTGAAATTTCAGTTGCTCTTCATTGTATGCCATCCCCAGGCTGGTATTAAATCGTACTTTTCCTTTATTATAGCTGGCTGTAAGGTCAACATTATGAAACAGGGAATTATTGGTACCGTTATAAATGTTTTCGGGCAGGTAATTCATATCGAGGGCAAAATGATTCCTGTTTTTCACTGGTTTTGTATCGACAGGAACGCTATTTGCTAAAATTGGATTAATTACAACATATTGATCCTTCTGGAATAAAACAGATTTCGTTTCGTTGCTAGCATTTATAATTCCATAAGTGGGAGAAGCGGTATCCTGAATTGAGCTGTTTTGAGTTAACTGCCCAGCACTATTTCCGGAAGGAACATTTGTTTCAATCCTGGTAGGTTGCGTGATGATGATATTTTCATTTTCAGAACGTGAAGCTTCCGGATCTGCAACAACTGCGGTTGATTTTAGAATTTCTTCAGGAGTAGCATGAATGCTTATAGTAGAAAGTTCTGTTCCGGATTCAGATTTAACTTTTTTAGGTTTATGGATTCCGGAAGCAGAGACTGCAACATTTTTACCTGGAAGGATGTTCTCTGATTTGTGAATTGGTTCATGCTTTCCTGTTTCTTTGGCAGGAAGAAGATTTGCTTGGCTGGAAGCTTGCGGAGATTTAGTAATTTTCTCCTGCTTTACAACCTGTGGCGCTTTATTTGTAGTGCTTTGATTTTGATCCAATAAACGTGATACTGTGAAAAACAGAAGAAGCCCTGCTGCTGCCGATAATGCAATCCGAATACCGGTCTTATAATAGGCTATGCGGTTCAGACGACCTAAGATCAGGTTCCATGTTCCCTGGTCGGGCGAATGAACCGGCAGACCTTGCAGCTTTTCCTGGTAGGCTGATTCGGCATCCACAACATCAAGCTTTTCCGAAAGGCGTTGCCAGGTCCCCTTATCCGGAGAATGTGATGGCAGCTGTTCGCTCAGCTTTCTGTTTATATGGTTTTTATTTTCGTCCATGTACTTAGTCCATCAATGCCGTAAGCCGGTTTTTAAGCATTTTCTTTGCGTGGTGCAACTGTGATTTCGATGTTCCGATTGAAATGCCAAGCATTTTGGCTGTTTCTTCGTGGCTGTAGCCTTCAACCTCAGTTAGCAGGAATACGGTTCTGTATCCATCCGGTAACGAAAGGATTACTTTTTCGAGGTACTCGCTGTTAAGTGTATCAGGGATCAGGATCATTTCATCGCTTTTTGTTTCATCCAGATCGGCAAAAGCCAGTTTGCGGTTTTTCGAAAGCAGTTTTAGCGAAGTGCGAACAACAATGGTTTTGATCCATGCACCTAATGTTGAATCGAACCTGTACTGTGCGATATCTCGGAAAACCTGAATAAAAGCGTCCTGCAGGGCATCGTGGGCATCGTCGCGGTTATTGACAATGCGGTAGGCTATGGTGAACATGGCATCGCAATACTTATGATAAAGGTCGCGCTGGGCAATACGATCGTTGCGGGTGCACCCATGCACTAGTTCCCGCTCCATGTCGCTTTTTTTACCGGTAATCAGTTGTACAACGTTCCTCAATAGTCTATTGGTTTAGCCTTTCACAAAAGTAATACTTTAATTGCCAGATGTAGCCTGCATGACGACTTCGCTAACTTCAGCTTCATAACAGTAAAGGGAACTATTACAGCGAAATGGTTGCATTGCGCTGAATAATTCCCTATTTAAAATTGTAAAATCATCTTCAGGAATATTTATTTCCGGCTTTGATGAAGGCAAGCCCGGTTAAAATAAGCTATAAGTAAGAGATGCATCCAAATGATTAGTCCAGTTTGTTTTAGTCTGGTTATCGTCTGAGCCATCAGGAATATTATTGATATAATTATCGTTATCGATTTGAAGAAAACTGGTGAAGTTAAGATTTAGCCTGAGTTTTTCCGATAAATAATAATAAGCGTGGAAACTTGGTCCTGTATAAATGTGAAAACTGTTTGTCGAGTTTTCCTTGTCACTTTTTGATGTTCCTGTGTATTGTTTTAAATACGATGACGAAAGATTCCAGTTTGCAGTTAACCAGGTTCTGGAGTTGGGGTAAAAACCATATCCATAATTGGCATTAAGGTAGATTGCAGGAGTTTGTCCGTAATAATTATTAACATCTGGTGCATATGAATACGTTGAACCTGATTTGTCAGAGAGGGTACCAAACTGTGCCTTGAAAGATGCCGAATTCTGCCATTTAAGGTTAATAGGTTTTTCATAGTCCAAACCGGCAACTACGAAAATTCCCAGTTGATTGCGTTTATCCGTTCTGTCTGCGGTACTTTGAGCTGGAATTATATATTCCATCCTACTCTTTGTATAATTATAAAATAAACTGCCTTCAATACCTGTATATATGCGCCAGCCGCTATTCCTGGCAGGGTTATTCGAAAAGTCCCAGTTATCGTTTAACGAAGTAAAATAAGTAGCATCAGTTGATTTTACTATGCCTTTTTGCTGCATAAAGGAATCAATAGCTGTGATTTCAGCTATTTTCTGCAACCGGGTGTCGAAAAAACGCTTGTATTTCAATGAGGTAATAAGTTTAGCCAGCTCAAGCACATCTTCATCCGAAGCCGGGCGTTTATCACGGTTTAACCTGTGCATATCTTCTATTAAATACAGCGCCATACGTGCATCCTGAACCTGCTCTATTCTTCCTTTCCCTATCAGTAATGACAAGCTTGAATGATTGCCAAAATTCCCTGAGTTGTTTTTCGTTGAATAAGATATAGTATCAGTAATCAATGTTTTATTCTTGGTTGAACTGCCTGAATAATTATTTGAAAATGTTCCGCCAATTTCAAAATAACCCAGTTTGCCATTATAAAACCGTTTCAACCCGTATAAATTCAGAGATTCATTATGGGAGAATGAATTCGACTTCCTCTCAATGTTTGTTATATCGATAGTATGCTCTCCGTAATTACTAAAAGAGCCATATAAGCCTGCATAAAACTCACTTTGCGATTTACGAGAATTTGCAAAGCTCGAATAGTTCGCTTGTGCATTTGATCCTATCGAAAAGGATTTGTTGTTCTCAAAACTGGAGGAGTTGTCATTCTTAATGACAAAGGAAGAACTGCCAAGCCCGAAATTCAGGTCCAGCGTCTTATAAAAATAATCCGGATTCTTATAGTCCGAAAGTTTAAAGGTTGTGTTTTGTGCAACGGAAGTTTTTAACGAAATTAGAACCATTGAAATAAGCAGGAGCGCAATCAGATTGATCTTTTTCATACTCAGAGAATTATAATTTATAAATTAGTAAATAAGTGATAAGCTGTGTGAGATAAACTCAATTTAATTAAGTTTGAAATAAGGGCCAAATATATGCAAATTAGGTTGCACAACACATGGTATTTTAACAGATTTTATGATGCTTTCACCGATCCAACAAGCATTTTTACATAATTCAGCAGGTTTCCGGAATTTGGTAACGAATAAAATTTCATCTTTGTTTTGTGATTAACCGATTTTATCCAAATATTCAGCCTAAAGGGATTGAATTTCAAACAAATCAAACTCAAAACTAAAATGAAAAGAAACAATTTTAACCTGTTTAATGGTATACTGGCAACCCTGCTTCTTGCCGTTATTCTGTTTTCAGCTCCAGCGTTTGCACAGAAAGCTAAAGCAAAAAAGGAGCCCGTAAAAAAGGAAACTGCAAAAACGGAATCTCCCAAAAAAGAAACATCCAAAAAGGAATCAGCAAAACAGGAAACTAAGTCAGATTCCATTAAATCATCCACTTTCGGAGGATTAAAATGGCGTTCGATAGGGCCTGCGTTTACGTCTGGCCGTATTGCCGACTTTGCTGTAAATCCGAATAACCACAGCGAATGGTATGTTGCTGTAGCTTCGGGGCATGTATGGAAAACCATGAACAACGGAACCACTTTTGATCCGGTTTTCGATGGGCAGAAATCTTATTCCATTGGTGTGGTGGTAATCGATCCCAACAATACCAACGTGGTTTGGGTTGGAACCGGCGAGAATAACCACCAGCGCGCGTTAGGGTATGGCGATGGAGTATATAAAAGCACCGACGGTGGAAAATCGTGGAAAAATATGGGGCTGAAGGCTTCGGAACATATTGGCAAAATAGTTATTGATCCGCGCAACAGCGATATAGTTTTTGTTGCTGCCGAAGGATCGGTCTGGGGACCGGGCGGCGATCGTGGAATGTATAAAACCATCGATGGCGGAAAGACCTGGAAGAAGGTACTTGAAATCAGCGAAAATACCGGTGTTAATAATATCCTGATCGATCCGCGAAATCCTGATGTGATGTATGCCAGCAGTGAACAAAGGCGCAGGCATGTTTTCACAAAAATTGGCGGAGGTCCTGAAACAGCCGTTTACAAATCGACCAATGCAGGCGAAAGCTGGGATAAACTGAAAAGTGGTCTTCCTTCAGTTGATATGGGTGGAATCGGCCTGGCAATTTCTCCGGTTAACCCTGATTATATTTTTGCAATTATCGAAGCTGCAGACGACGCAAGCGGTTTTTATCGTAGTACCAACCGTGGCGCCAGCTGGCAGAAAATAAGTGACCATTCAGCCCAGGGCCAGTACTATAACGAAATTTATTGCGATCCAAAAGACGTGGATAAGATATATTCCGCCGAAACCGTTTCACAGTTTACTGAAGATGGCGGCAAAACCTGGAAACCTATAGGCAATAACAAACGCCACGTTGATGATCATGCGATATGGATTGATCCATCGGATACGAAACACCTTTTTATTGGTGGTGACGGTGGAATTTATGAATCATTTGATGGTGGTAAGGAATACCTGTTCAAATCGAATCTTCCGGTAACACAAATGTATCGTGTTCAGGTTGACAATTCGGCTCCGTTCTACAACGTGTATGGCGGCACGCAGGATAACAACAGTTTTGGCGGTCCTTCGCGTAATACCAGCGGATCAGGAGTTGTGAGCGACGATTGGTTTGTTACCTGCGGAGGTGATGGATTCTGGTCGCAGGTTGACCCTGTTAATCCGAATATTGTTTACTCCGAATCGCAATATGGCGGCATGGTCCGTTACGACCGTAAAAGCCAGGAGTCCATTGATATCAGGCCTGAGCCTCGAAAAGACGAGCTTTCGTACCGCTGGAACTGGAATACTCCGCTTATCCTCAGCCCGCATTCACCAACCCGTTTGTATTGCGCTGCAAATAAAGTTTTCCGCAGCGACGACCGTGGCAATACCTGGCAG
>CAIWMA010000125.1 GCA_903913645.1 uncultured Bacteroidales bacterium
CACCTTCAGGTGATGTTTGACCAATTGCTGGCATCATCAGATTATAGTAATCGCAGGAAAGCAATTGCCGAATTCAATCATTCTCATGAAATTGTAAAGCGTGGCATATCGCTCACACCGGTTAAATTCGGGATTTCCTTTACCACAGCTTTTCTCAACCAGGCTGGTGCTTTGGTGCATATTTACAACGACGGAACCATTGCCGTAAACCATGGTGGAACCGAAATGGGGCAGGGGCTGAACACTAAAATTCATGGAATTGCCGCCGACGAATTTGGCGTTTCGCCCGAATTTATTAAAATCAGCGCCACCAATACCTCGAAAGTCCCGAACACTTCTGCCACTGCAGCTTCATCAGGCAGCGACCTGAATGGAATGGCAGTAAAAAACGCCATCGATAAATTAAAATCACGACTGGCTGAAGTTGCCCTTGCTGAATTGAAAGTACAACTCAAAAATGATTCACTCAAATCGGATGAGATTGTATTTTCGGATGATACCGTTTTTGCCGCTTCACATCCCGAAACAAAAATTTCCTTTATTGATCTGGTAAAACGAGCTTACCTGAACCAGGTTGGACTGAGCGCTACAGGATTTTACAAAACTCCCGGCATTTTTTACGACCGCGAATTGGGCAAAGGCAATCCATTTTACTATTATGCCTATGGCATGTCGGTTTCGGAAGTGGAGGTGGACGTGCTTACCGGTGAAACCAAGGTTTTGCGTACCGATATTTTACACGATGTAGGCGATTCCCTGAATCCTGATATCGACCTGGGGCAGATCGAAGGCGGATTTATACAGGGCTTGGGCTGGGTAACGACCGAAGAAATAAAATGGGATAAAAAAGGCCACCTTCTTACACATTCGCCCGATACATACAAAATCCCGACTGTTAACGATATACCTTTGTATTTCAATGTTAAATTGCTCGAAGGCCATCCGAACGAAGGCACAATCCGTAAAAGCAAGGCTGTTGGCGAACCGCCGCTCATGCTGGCATTTTCGGTGTGGCTGGCAATAAAAGATGCCGTTTCCGCTGTTGGAAACCACGAATTTGAACCTGCTTTTTCGTTGCCTGCAACGGCGGAAGTGGTTCTTTTGAGTATTGAAGAGATAAAAAAGAAGGGGTTGGGTGTTAGGGCTTAGGTTTTAGGGGAATCAAGATTTCCCTTCGGCAGTACAATCCCAAAATTAACATAATCCCAGCCCTAAACCCTAATCCTTAAAGACTAACCCCTCATAAAATGAATGAAATATTTGAAAAAATCAACGCACTCTCTCACAAGTACAGAGACTACACCGCAGAAAACCTTTCGAAGCTGGTTCAGATTAAATCGACCAGCATGTATGAAAAAAATGTCCAGCTGGAGCTGAAACGCCAGATGGAAGAAGCCGGTTTCGATGAAGTTCGTATCGACGGGCTCGGAAATGTGATAGGACGCATCGGAAATGGAAAAAGAATCCTTGCCATAGATGGACATATGGATACAGTTGATGTCGGTAATGCCGCTAACTGGACTTTCGATCCATTCGGAGGCGAAATAAAAGACGGTTATGTTCTGGGTCGCGGAACAGTTGACCAGAAAGGCGGTCCTGCAGCAGCAGTTACAAGTGGCCGGATACTCAAGGAACTTGGTTTCGACCGTGATCTCACCGTTTTGGTAGTTGGCAGCGTTATGGAAGAGGACTGCGACGGACTTTGCTGGAAATACCTGGTGGAAGAAGAAAATGTACGTCCTGATTTTGCCATCAGCACTGAACCCACCAACCTGAATATCTACCGTGGTCATCGTGGCCGCATGGAAATACTGGTCCGGTTCAAAGGCCTTTCGTGCCACGGAAGCGCTCCCGAACGCGGTGTGAACGCTATTTACATGGCTGCCCGTGCTGCTCTCGAAATTGAAAAATTGAACGAGCGTCTTGGCACTGACGAATTCCTCGGAAAAGGCTCAGTTACCATTTCAGAAATTAAATCAGGAAGCCCTTCGCTTTGCGCCGTGGCTGATTATGCCCAGTTCCACCTCGATCGCCGGCTTACCTGGGGTGAAACCAAGGAATC
>CAIWMA010000126.1 GCA_903913645.1 uncultured Bacteroidales bacterium
AACTAAATTCTGCAAAGTTAGTTTTTAAGAATAGCATTCCATCCTGAAATATCCAATAACGGCAATTGAATGATGACCCTTGTACCCGCAGGTTGTTTATTTTCGTGTTCAAGGTCTATAATCTGAATCGTAAATACCGATGAATTAAAAAGTTTGTTTAGAAGGAATATTCTTTCCCGGTTTATTTTATCAGATTCAGAAGTCTGACTGGATATGGACTGCATTTCTATCTCACGCGATTTTATCCGACCTACGCCATTGTCTTCAATAATGCATCGTAATAATTTCCCGTCTGACTCAAGTCCAAACGTTATAACTCCATCTTTCAATAGGTGCTTTATCCCATGGTTTATTGCATTTTCAATAAATGGCTGAATAAGCATTTGGGGAACCATGATATCCGAAGTATTCATTTTTTCAGGAATAACCATCTGAAAAGATAGTTTATCTCCAAACCTTAATTGTTCAATTTCAAGGTAATTGGTTAAATATGAAATTTCCGATGACAGAGATATGAAATCTTTTTCAGCATTTTTAAATGTTGTCCGAATCAACTCAGCAAGTGCTGTAAGATAATCGTATGCTGCATCATTTTCTTTTTTTGAAACCAAACCCCTAATTGATGTAAGGGCATTTGCAATCAAGTGGGGATTCATCCTTACTTTTAATGCTTCGAGCCTCGCCCGAATCAAGTCTGTTTCTAATTTTTTATTTTTCAAAGTAACTGAGGATTTTAGTTCCGGCTTCCGAAAATGTTGATAAACTCTTCAACCCTGCGATCAGCCAGATATATAGTGTCCCCATTTTTCATTCTGATGAGCCGTTCAACTTTATTGTACGAGTCAATGTGATTCATGTTGACCAGGAAGGATTTATGGCAACGGAAGAAAAATGGATAATCCAAAATTTCTTCAACAATTCCCAGAGTTTTCGAAACGTGCACATTTTTACCATCAGAAAGGAAGATCTTTGTGTAATTAATATCTGCCTTGCAGTAAATTATTTCCCTAGCATCGACTACTCTGAATTCATTTTTATCGGGTAAAGAAACAAGGACATTCTTATCGTGGCCCTGTTGCAACTGAGTCAATAGTAGATTTATTTTCTTGTTTGTCGCTTTTTGTAATGATTTCTGTTCGTACCTGCTTAAAAACAATTCTACTGCTTTAGGGGCAACAGGTTTAATGAGATAGTCGAAGGCTGCATGTTTGATGGCTTCAATGGCATGCTCTGCATAAGCTGTTGTAAAAACAACATCAAAGTTGATTTCGTCAAACTTTTCGAATAGTTTGAACCCATCTTCACGAGGCATATTGATATCCAGAAATACAACATCAGGAAGAGTTGCATTGATCCTTCGGACCCCATCTTCAACTGATTCGCACAAACCTACGACTGCAAGGCGATCCTTAAAGAATCGTTCTATGAGCATACGGAGATCTTCCCTGCTATTATCTTCATCATCAATTATTACACACCTGATCATCTAACTTTTTTTTTAATAAGGAACGAAATTACTAAATTTTGAATATGATCATTGTGATGACTGTTATTCAGATAGCGGTTATCAGTTTGCTGATTTGCTCTTTGCGATCAGGATTCAAAAAGAAAAAATGTATTTTCTCAGGATATTTTTTATTCCATTTTCGAATTGCCTTTATGGCATTCATGTAATCTTGTTCCAAATCAATGGCAATACCGACAAATTTCCATTTTTCAAGGAATGCTTCTTCAAGGAATTTTTTGAATGGTCGTTTGAGGAACCAGTCTAGATTTAAAATGTATTCAGATTGTTTACCCTGAGGCAGAAAATCATCCAGATCCCATTTATATGGCACATATGGAACAATACAATCGAATTTGGATTCAAAATCCCAAACAGAAGCATTGGTTAAGCTAACCTCTATTTTTCCAATATTTATTATTTCTGTCATTGGGGGTCTTCGACTGATACTAAAAAGAGAAGGAGTAAAAGCCGGCACAATGCTATTGGGAACAGGAATAGCTTCTTTTTCAAAAAAAACAGGTGGAAGGTCATCAGAAGTGTAATCCAGATTAGACCTGGGTAAAAGTCCCGGATCGAATGGCATTTCTGCTTGATGGGGGGACTTGAAAGAAAAGTTAAGATTTGGGAACTCTGTTGTATCCGGATTTGCGAGCATATTACCTTGCCTCAAGGACACTTCCATTATGCTATCTGCAAAATAAAAAGATTCATCTAAAAGAACCGGACTGAGTAATTCAAAAAAGGTGGTGTTGTGAATCTGTTCTACCAGACCAATAAAGCATTTAATTTTTACCCCATATGCATAAAGCCAACGAAGCAGAACTAAAGGATTTGCTTTTATACAGATTGTCTTCCGACTTATTCTTGTGCAGGAGGGAACAGCAATAACAGGTTTGTTGTGTAACACAAAATCATAAGGGAGAATGTCGGGATTAAAATCATTTAAGTCATCAGATATAAGAAGTGCAAGCGATTCACTGCCAATTACTTTCAGAAATGAAGACATTTCATCAGGAATAATTGCGTTCTGCGGTTTTGCGATCATATAATCACTTTCAAACCCTTCATTGATAATAATTATGTGCTTATCTTCAGCAGGAAGAAATAACTCAAACTTTAGGTCAGGAAAGCTGTAATGAATGAACCTTAGATCGCAATGGCCTTGGGTACGGAAAGAATAAATCAATTTATCCTCCTCGTTTTTAAGCATCCTAACATGATTTGGCGGGAAGTTTACACCGTATGTTTTCAGACAAGAATGTTCATAAAACAACTGGTCCGCATAAGATTCGACCGGCAATATTTTATAAAAATCCAAAGGATTTTTCTTGCTATAATAAGCAATTCGTCTAAATGCCCTTAGTTGTTCAGACCGGCCGCTTATTGTCAAAATATGTTCAATAGATTGGGCTTTAGGCATGATTTGCTTAATAATTTTGTGTTTAAAAAGAAAACTAAACAGATGGGACGTTAAAGGTAACCTTAAAATCAAAGTACGGAAGGATATATTATTTATCGCTTGATTTGCCTGATAAAAGTACTTGTATTTTGAAACAGGTAAAAGTGTGTTACCAATTAATTGCTTTATAAATCAATATCTACATGTTCGAATTTAAAGTGTTCGTTGCTTTTGTGAATACCCCGTTAAATAAATTGTATGCAGCGAACTAAAATAATAAATTTATTTTGTATCCTATTTTTCATGTTTCAAGCCATCTTTTGATAATTAACAGTATGAATATAGAATTGGAATTAAGTTCAGCACAGGTGATGAATTATATTAGTTCACATTGGCCGCAGATTATGCCCTACTTGCCACAGAGTCTAATACCATTTGAAGACGATTTTAGCGGAGGTGCCGGACTCTGCACCAACCCAGAATTGATAGGCGAAAAATGGATATCATCAAGAGGTTCTAAGATATTTAAAGATGCGGCATTACCCGAGGGATTTCATTGCCTGGGAATTCAGAACCGGGGCGGTTCAGAGTATCTTTTCATTATGTGGCTTAAAACCAGCCGTAAATTCTGGTTTTATGATC
>CAIWMA010000127.1 GCA_903913645.1 uncultured Bacteroidales bacterium
GGTGGTGGAAAGGATATGAAAAATTTTGTGATGATCACTATCGGCACAGGGCTTGGAAGCGGATTGATTGTAAACGGAGATCTTGTTTATGGTCATGATGGATTTGCCGGTGAAATAGGTCATACTACAATCGGAAGAGGTACACGTACCTGCGGATGTGGCGGAACTGGTCACCTGGAAGCCTATTGTTCTGCAACCGGCATGAAACGTACGGTTTATGAACTACTTGCAAAATATAACAATACCGAGAGTGAGCTGGCATCCATCCCATTTAATGATATGAATTCCAAAATCGTATTCGAAGCTGCTGAGAGAGGGGATAAGCTAGCAAAAGAGGTTTTTGAAGTGACCGGTCAATTGTTAGGAGAAGCTTTAGCAGATACGGTGCATCATCTTAGCCCGGAAGCAATTTTCCTTTTTGGCGGACCTGTTGCTGCCGGCGACTATATCTTTAAACCAACAAAGGAGAGTATGGAACGTTACCTTCTTCCAATATTCCGTAATAAAGTTAAAATACTTCCATCGAGCCTCAAAATGGGATCGGTTGCCATTATGGGAGCCGGTGCGTTGGTTTGGAAAGAATTGGAGAAACAAGGTTTATAGACAGCCTTTTTTGAAAAATCAGCACCCTGATTCTTAAATCAGGGTGCTTTTTTTATGTGAGCCAAAACGCATTTATAGGGAAAAAGTATAGATTAAAAATCATGCTACCAGCTAAGGAAGCTTGATTTCAACAATAAATATACTTATTAATATTCCAGAAGCTCTTTAGCCGCGGTATAAATACGTTCCTGATCAGGCAGGATTGCTTTTTCAAGGATACGGTTAAAACCAACCGGGGTAAAAGTTGATCCGACTCTGCGTACAGGTGCATCAAGGAATTCAAATCCTTCGTTGGAAATCATGGCTGCAATTTCTCCGCCAAAACCGCCAAAAACTTTATCTTCATGTACAACCAAAACTCTACCGGTTTTTTTAACGCTTTTCAGAATTGCTTCTTTATCCAGAGGAATCAATGAACGTAAATCGATAACTTCGATGCTTTCACCGGTTTCTTCAGCAATTCGGTTAGCAACGGCAATACTCATGTGGGTTGTATTCCCGTAAGTAATGATGCTCATGTCTTTGCCTTCGCGACGATTCCGGGCTTTACCGAATGGAACTTCAAATTCTTCAGGAACTATGGTTTCGGCTATAGGGTCATTATAAAGTGCTTTTGGCTCCAGAAACAGAGTAGGACCGCGCGACCTCATGGAAGTACGCAGCAAACCTGCAGCATCATCAGCAAAAGAAGGGCAAACAATACGTACTCCGGGAATTGCGGCGAGTGAACCTTCAATATTTTGTGAATGGTAAAGACCACCTCCTATATATCCGCCTGAAGCCAGCCTTATTGTAATATTTGGTGAAAATTGTCCATTACTGCGCCAATAGTCGTGAGAAAGTTCAATGTATTGCTCCATTGCAGGCCAGAAGTAGTCGGCAAATTCAGCGCCTTCAACAACTATCCTGATCTTATCGTTATAACGGCTCATCCCGTTTGCAGTTCCAAGGATAAAGTCTTCAGCAATAGGTCCGTTGAAAACGCGTTCGATTCCAAATTCTTGCTGCATGCCTTTTGTGACATTGAAAATGCCACCTTTTTCTTTATTTGCAACATCTTGTCCCCAAAGAAATGTGTCAGGATTTAGCCTGAACTCTTCCTTGAGTGTTTCATTCAAAGCCTGTATCAGCTTCAATGAACGTCCTTCATGCTGATCGTGTAGTCCGTCAACAAATTTTGTAGGAATATATTCTTCAGGATAAACAAAATTATAGATTGAAGCTGGATCAGGATCGGGAGAAACCAGAACTTTACGGTGAGCAGCCATCATTTCTTTTTGGGCCTGATCATCAATTGCAGCTAATTCTTCTTCGGTGAACTTTTCGGAATGTAACAGTATGATTTTGAACCTGTCGAGTGGATCGCTTGCCTTGGCACAATGACGCTCATTTTCGTCGCGGTACAGTTCGTGTTTGTCGGAATTGGAATGTGAGTGAATACGGACACAGCTGGCATGTACAATAACTGGCTCTTGTTTTTCGACAGCATGGCGTTTTGCCATTTCCATAGCATTCATGGAAGAGAAAATACTCTTGCCGTCACAATAAATTATTCTGAGGTTTTTGAATCCTTTAAAATTGTCGGCCGCAAATGCATTGGCAGACTGATCGCGCTGTGGGACCGAGATTCCGTACCGGTTATCCTGGAAAACAAATATTACCGGTAATTTCTCGTTACTTGCACCGTTAATAGCCTCATATACATAACCTTCGGAGGTTGACGATTCGCCCTGGGAACTGATGGCAACACCTTTTCCACCGTATCTTTTTATGCCGCGGGCAACACCAACTGCATGTAAAGTATGATTTCCGGTAGCAGACGAAACGTTATGGATGTTCCATTCGGGTTTTGCAAAGTGATTCGACATGTGTCGACCGCCACCAGCAACATCTGCAGCTTTTGAAATACCATTCAGGATAATTTCTTCAGCGGTAAGGCCTGCCGAAAGAGCAGTCTGCATATCACGGTAATACGGGAAAAGATGATCGGTAGTACGATCAAAAATCTGCCCTATAGCAAGTTGAATCCCATCGTGTCCGGCATAAGGAGCATGATACGACCAACCTAATGCTTGCTTTAAATAATTTGGCGCCCTCTCATCGAGTTTACGTCCCAGTACCAAGAGATAGTACCATTTTTGTAATGTTTCTTTATCAACCGTATCCAGCTTGTATTCTTTACGCTTTTCCATTCTTATTCCTTAAAAATTTCCTAAAGTTAAACAAAAATAACGACTTAAACTCAATTTTGTTCGCGATTGACTGCCACTTTGCCAATAAAACCTGTCCGGGAATTTATCAACCCCTAATGATAGTATACATTCCATCATCGCGCAACCTGATAATGGTTGATGGTTTTGAACGTGTAAAATAATCTTGTTTATAAGCAACAATATAATCTACAGAATTTTTAATCTCATCGGCTACCTGGCTGAAGACAACCGGCGCTTCAAAACCAGAAATATTCGCTGAAGTGGAAACAATTGGTTTGCCAAACCTCCGGATAAGTTCAGCGCAAAAATCATCTTTAACAATCCGGATTGCTATCGTGCCATCAGCAGCGATTACATTCGGAGCAAGCTTTCGCGCGTTCGAATAAATAATTGTAACCGGATTGGTAATGCTTTCGAGTAAATCGGATGTAATGTCGGGAACTTTCGCAATATAGGTAGGAAGTTTATCAATATGATCTATTAAGATAATCAGGCTTTTAGCCTCGGCGCGGCTTTTAATATGATAAATTTTTTCTACAGCTTTTGTATTAGTCGCATCACAGCCTACCCCCCAGATTGTATCGGTAGGATAAAGCAGAGTACCTCCTTCTTCGAGTACTTTCAGTGATTTTTCTATATCATTTTCAAAATCCATACTCTATTAACAATTATCAGGGATTTAGGTTAGCTCAGGTTGGATTTTTTTTTCCAATAAATTTTGGTACACCTTCATGAGATTTGAGGCAACATTGACTTCATCGAATTTAGATGCATGCGCAAATCCTTTCTTAATCATCGATTCCCTGGCATCCGGATCAATTAAAACCTTACTAATACACATACTCATTTGCTGAACATCGTATGGATCGCAGTATAGTGCTGCATCGCCTCCTGTTTCGGCGAAACAGCTTCCTGTACTTGTAACTACAGGAACTCCCGAATAAAGCGCTTCAAGTATCGGAATCCCAAAACCTTCGAAAACAGAAGGATAAATAAATAGTGAAGCCGATTGATACAAAGCAGGCAAATCAGCAGATTCTATAGTATGCCTGAAAATAATGCTGTTTCCGGCAGGATTTTGCTTTAGGAAATCATTTATTTCTGAAAGATATGCGGTCGGTTTGCCTGCTATCAGAAGAGGAA
>CAIWMA010000128.1 GCA_903913645.1 uncultured Bacteroidales bacterium
AGTTAAAACAAAAGATTTTCTTTTGAAAGAAATTAAAAAAGCGGTCTGATTTGCTTCTTCAAACAATGCAAAATCAAATTGAAACATCCAAAAATTAAAAATAGCGATGAAAGAATCCTGTGATAATGAAATAAGTCCTAAGAATTTTAATGATTTGATTCGTTCATCTTATTTCTGGAAACCTGCAGCCGGACTGATTGCAGGCGGAATTGCTGGTTTCTTGTACTACTATTTTGTAGGCTGTGCTACCGGCTCCTGCGCAATCACAAGTAATCCTTTTACAAGCGTATTATTTGGAGGTGTAATGGGATTATTTATTGTAAACAGACCTTTTAAAACATGTTAGTTTTCACTATAACTTTGAGGTAATAATACAATTATGGAAATAAAAGAAATCAACAGCAGGTACAGCGAACTGGCTGAATCAGAGTGCTGTCTTTCATGCGGTGGAGCAATTAATTATGCCGAACCTAAAATTGGAGAAGTTTGTGTCGACCTGGGAAGTGGCCGGGGTACAGATGTACTTCGTATGGCCGAATCGGTTGGTAAAATCGGTTTTATTTACGGTATCGATATTTCAGATGGAATGCTTGAAAAAGCTCGACGGAATGCGGAAAAATTCGGAGCAACCAATGTCAGTTTTGTTCGGAGCGAACTTGAGAAACTTGAACTTCCTGATAAAATTGCCGATTTGGTTATATCTAACTGTACGTTAAATCATGCTTCTGATAAACAGGCAGTTTGGAACGAAATCTTCCGGATCCTTAAAAAAGGCGGCAGGTTCGTGATCAGTGATATTTACGCTACTGCCCCGATTGCTGATGAATATTGCAACGATCCGGTGGCTGTTGCTGAATGCTGGGCTGGTTCTGTAACCCGCGCCGAATATATGCAGCAACTTGAAAAGGCAGGTTTTGCCTCAGTCGAAATTCTTGAAGAATCAGCACCTTACGCAAAAGGGAATGCCGAAGTTTGCAGTTTTACCATTGCAGGCAAAAAGGCAGCTGGATGCGGGTGTTCTTGTGGGTGCTAAAATTTTAGCGCCATTAACTATAAAAATATCAATGAATTACTAAAAGTTGAAATTATGAAAAGTCTGGTAAAAAAGAAAGTTGAAGTGCAAAAAGTCAACACAAAAAAAGTAGCCCAGTGTTGTGCTAAAACATCAAAAACAGTTGTTGGCTGCCACGATTAAGAAATTCGAACTAATGAATGGACTGTGAACCCTTGACAAGGTTTCCAAGAGTAATTTTTAATAAGCAGGTATTAATGATTTATTCCAAACACAATATTTTTTCCAGGATCAATGAGTCGGAAAACTATTTCATAGTTAACCTGCTTAACGGGAGTGCGGATATTTTAAATCCCGATGAAGGCAGCATACTACAGGATTTCCTCGATGGAAATGACTTGCCGGCGGAGTACAGAGAAAGTTTGATCAGCCAGGGATATCTTGTTGATGAAAAGGATGAAGAACGCCTGTATCGCAGTAAATACCTTGATTTTATCGATACCCGCGACGAGGATGAAATACAGTTATTCTTTGTCCCGAATTACAGTTGCAATTTTGCCTGCACCTATTGTTACCAGGATGAATATACAACTACAAAACAAGGACTTACTTTCGAAGTGATTGATGCTTTCTTCAAGTATGTGAACATTGAATTTGCCGGTCGCAAAAAGTATCTTACTGTTTTTGGTGGTGAGCCATTGCTGAATTCGCCGAAGCAAAAGGAAATGATTTCTTACCTGTTGAAACTGGCAAATGACTCAAAATTGGAAGTCTGTTTTGTAACCAACGGCTATTCGCTGGTCTATTATATCGAAATCCTCAAAACTGCAAGCATCCGCGAAATACAGGTTACACTTGATGGTAAAGGAAGTGTGCATAATAAACGACGCTTTCTGAAAGGCGGCGGAGCAACTTTTGATAAGATAGTTGATGGAATAGATGCTTGCCTGCAAAATGAATTGTCTGTGAACTTGCGTATGGTTATTGATAAGGAAAACATTTCCGGTTTGCCGGAGATAGCTCAGTTTGCCATAACTAAAGGCTGGACAAAAAGTGAATTTTTTAAAACACAGTTAGGCAGGAATTACGAGCTGCATCATTGCCAGGCAACTTCAGAAAAGCTTTTCAGCCGTATTTCGCTTTATGAAACCATTTACGGGCAGGTAAATCAACATCCTTATATCCTCGAATTTTACAAACCGGCTTATTCCATTTCAAAATTCCTGGCCGAAAACGGAGAGCTTCCTGATCCCTTATTCGATGCATGCCCCGCCTGCAAAACGGAATGGGCTTTCGATTACACCGGGCAAATATTTTCGTGTACAGCTACTGTTGGCAAAGAAGATGAATCGCTGGGAACATTCTTTCCCGAAGTATCACGCAAAGAGAAAATGATAAACGCGTGGGAAAACCGTGATGTAACCTCTATTCCAGAGTGCAGCACATGCAGTATGCAACTCGCTTGCGGAGGAGGTTGTGGCTCAGTGGCCAAAAACAGAACCGGTAATGTATGTTCAACCGATTGCCGCCCTGTTAAAGAATTGCTGGAGCTGGGATTCTCTGCATATTTCGAAAAGAACTAATTCAAAAATCAAAAGTCAGAATGAAATACAATTAGAAGTTATATTTCACAGTGACAACTAAAGTTTTAAAATTATCGCTGGAACTTCAACCTTCAACAATTGAATGACCATCGAATGACTACTTATCCCTCTCAAAAACTCAAAAGATCTCAACCTTCCACCATTGAATGACAACTAATTCTTCTCAATAACTCAAATTATCTCACCCTTCAACAACCGATCAACCCAATAAAAATGAAAGAAATTACAACATCCGAATTCGAAACCGAGGTACTTGCCGGTGGCAAAGTAGTGCTCGATTTTTATTCAACAGAATGCCCGCCATGTGAGGCTGTTGCTCCTAAATTTGAAGGATTGGCAAAGCTTTATGGCAACGATATTAAGTTTGTAAAAATGTTTCGGCAGGAAAACAAACCATTAGCCGAGAAATTAGGCGTTAAATCGTCACCTACACTTTTGTTTTTCGATAATGGCAAACAAGTTGGCAACACGCTGACAGGCGGTATAAAGCGAAGTGATATTATTCATCAGCTCGATAATTTACTTCCGATCGCAAGAGTGAAAGAAATAAATTCACTCATTAAACCTACTGTTTCTGAGTTTGATGTTCTTATCCTGGGGGCAGGTCCGGGCGGACTTACAGCCGGATTGTATCTTTGCCAGTCGAAAGTTAATACGGTACTTATTGATATCGCACTTCCCGGAGGACATGTTTCCACTACACACGAAGTGTCCAATTATCCCGGTTTTATTGACCCGCAACCTGGTTATCTGCTTTCGCATAATATGTCGGAGCAAACCAAATTGTGTGGTACCAGCTATAAAGTTGCCGTTGATGTTACCAAAATTGACCTTGAAAAGAAAGAAGTTGTAATTGATGAATTTGAGACTATCAGGGCGAAAAAAATCATTATTGCAACCGGTACTTCACCAAACTTAATGGGAGTTATCGGTGAGCGTGAACTGAAAGGCAAAGGGATTTCCTACTGTGCAACCTGCGACGCCAAATATTATGGGGACAAGGAAGTAGTAGTTATCGGCGGAGGAAACTCAGCCGTGGAAGAAGCAGATTTCATCAGCAAATTTGCCAGCAAGATTACCATGGTTCACCAGTTCGATGCATTCACAGCCAACAAGCAGGCGCAGGAAAAATTGTTTGCAAATCCTAAAATCAGTGTGCTTTTTGAACATGAGCCCAGATCATTCTCCCGTCAGGACGACAAAATGATTACCGAAGTTGAGGCTCTGAAAACCAATACTGTAACAAAACTTGTCAGTGATGGCGTATTTGTTTTTATAGGTATGAAACCCAATATCGATTTATTCAGGGACAAACTGGAACTGGATGAATGGGGCTACATTAAAACTGACGAGGACATGCGTACAAGTATGCCAGGAGTGTTTGCTGTTGGCGACGTTATCAGTAAAAAATACAGGCAGATAACTACTGCAGTGGCCGATGGAACCATAGCAGCAATTGCAATTGCAAAGGAATTTAATTAAACAGGAAAAAATATCATACCATGAACGCAAACCAATTAATCATTGAGCAGGTAAGCCCTTTCAACGTGGCAGTCACCGTTGAAAAACTAATTGAAGCCGCAGCTGAAAAAGAATGGCAGAACCCTGCAGTTCACAACCTTCAGCAGTCGCTTGCAAAATCAGGCAAAGAAGTGAGGCCGGTTCAGGTGATAGAAATCTGTAAACCAGCATATTCAGGTCTTATGCTCGAAAAGAGCGACGAAAGGATTGTTTCTATCATGATGCCTTGCCGCATTTCGGTTTACGAAAAAGAAGACGGTAAAACGTATGTTGCATTGATGAACACTTCGGCCATGTCAGTTGGAATGACGACTTCGGTAGCCGATGCTATGAAGGGTGCTTCAGATGAAACATTTGAAATAGTTCAGACGGTGATAGGACCTTTCTAAGACGGGTCAATAATATAAATAAGCTGATTTCACTTTCTGGGTGAATTCCCACTGGTTTTTTTGCGTTAAATTTAGTTATTCGGAAAAGCAGGGTTACCTTGCAGTTTTTAGGATTGGTTTCTAAGGCTTCTTTACATACTGGTTTAACGCAAAATGTGTAATCAGATCACTTAATCCTGTAGTGAACATTTCTCGTTATAGCCGAATAACCATCTGAAACAGGTCTTGTTGAAAACAATACATTAATTTGTATGTTTGTTATATTATTGCCTAACATTCAGGAATTTTCAGTTTTGGGATTATTGTTCTCGGGAAATGAAGAAAATCTACATTTTTATTGGCCTGTTTTTTTTTATATATCCGGCTATCAAGGCTCAGGAATCCGATATTCATTTTAAAGTTGAAACAATAGGCAGCTATATTTCGCCTGATCATATTCCTTTCTGGCTGCGGTCGAATCAATTCGGAAGTATTCCGCTCGACAACGCTTCACTGAGTTTTATCGGCACTGCAAGCAAAGAATATGATAAAAAGAATAAAAAACTTTTCGATTGGGGTGCTTCTCTCGAAGGCCGGGCCAATATCGGGAATAAATCTGATTTCAAGCTGATTGAAGGATATGCCAAAGTTCACTTTAGTATTTTTGAGCTAAAAGGAGGCCGTTCGAAAGACATTATGGGTCTTTGTGACAGCAGTCTGTCGTCCGGAGCCTTTGCCGTTTCAGGAAACTCTCTCGGTATTCCAAAAATTCAATTAGCGATCCCAGAGTTTTATCGTATCCCATTTTTTGGCAGATTATTTGCGGTTAAAGGTAATTATGTGCATGGTTGGATTGGGGATATGCCAGTTTATATGTTGGATGGAAGCGTAAACAGTTTGAAGACTTACCTTCATCAGGTTTCATTTTACGGGCGATTTGGCAAACCAGAATGGAAATGGAAACTTTTTGGAGGATTTAACCATCAAGCACAATGGGGAAATGAGGCAAAGTATTATGGCAGCTATTATACTTTATCCGATATGGAATGTTATTGGTATGTGATATCGGGTAAGTCTTATGGAACAAATAATATTCCGAAATCCAAGATTGGAAATCATTTAGGATCAATTGATCTGGGTTTGGAGTATAATCTTTCCTATGTCCGGCTATTTGCATATCATCAGTTTTTCTACGATGTAGGCGCTTTGTATTATTTGGCAAACGTTCGTGACGGATTAAATGGCATAAGCCTGACAAACAATCAAACAGCTAATAACCATGTTTTTACATGGAAAAAAGTTCTTGTTGAATTCTTTTATTCTAAAAACCAGGCTGGAGAATATTGGTCGCCGTTAACACCTTCGGGCGACGAAAATTATTATAACAATGATACATACATTAACGGATGGTCTTACAAAGGTATTGGGGTTGGCAACCCACTGATTGGTGCCCGCTATGGAATCAGGGCGGAGTTGCCTTCTGATCCGAATGATCATTTTATAAATAACAGGGTGGTTGCTTTCCACTTAGGTTTTGAAGGTGCTATTAAAAAATGGAATTATATCCTCAAAACATCCTATTCACTAAATTATGGCACATATGGGACGAGCGTGGAAGGACATTCACTGGGCGACCACCATTTCCCTACTCCATATGGAATTTTCCCCGAAACAAAGCAGTTTTCATCCTACTTGGCAGCAAGTAAAGAGTTTAAGCAAAATATGAAGTTTGGGGTGACCAGTGCCTTTGATGTCGGGGATTTATATTATAATTCATTTGGAATTCAGTTCACATTTTCGAAGGCATTCTAGCGATGTTTATCGCTTTGTCTTTTCAGAACTGGTGCCTTAACGGCATGCCTCACTGCGTTTTAATAAATTTTCACACAAATTATCCGTGCATTCCGGTATTTCAGAACCAGGAATTCTTTCTTAGTCGCTAAAAAAGTTAATTTTGCACCAGGTTAAAAATTTATCTGTTATTATGGCTGTTGATTCCATTATTTCACTCGAAAGTATTTCTGTTTACCAACGTGACAATCTGATTTTGTCGGATGTTTCGCTCAGTATCCATAAAAGCGAATTTGTTTACCTGGTTGGTAAAACAGGCACAGGGAAAAGCAGCCTGATGAAAACCTTATATGCCGATCTGCCTTTGCGCGAAGGAAAAGCTGAGGTTGCCGGATTTAGCATCTCTGATTTGAAACATAAAGAAATTCCATTCCTGCGTCGTAAGATTGGCATTGTTTTCCAGGATTTCCAGCTGCTTAATGACCGCACTGTAAACGACAACCTGATTTTCGTGATGAAAGCCACCGGCTGGAAAGATCACGATGCAATGCGCCATCGGATGAACGAAGTGCTTGATAAAGTTGGGTTGATTACCAAAGGATTTAAAATGCCACATCAGCTTTCGGGTGGCGAGCAGCAGCGCGTTTCCATTGCACGTGCCTTGCTTAATGATCCTGCACTTATACTAGCTGATGAACCCACCGGAAACCTCGATCCTGAAACTTCAGATGGCATTATGCAATTGCTTTTTGATATTCAAAAATCGGGCAGAGCTGTGTTTATGGCAACCCACAATTATGCTTTGTTGCGTAAGTATCCTTCACGTATCATTAAATGTGAAAAAGGCAAACTTATAGAAGTTGGTTCAGGACTGATCGGGATTGGAGAAGAGTAGAGGTTTTGATGTTAGATGTGTGATTTCGGATGTGGGATTTGAAACCTAAAACCTGAAACCCTGAAACAATAGCCTAAGTCTCAAAAATCTCATGAATCATTTTTCGCGCATTCTCATCGTCCGAGAACCATTTCTGAAGTATTTCAGTTCGTGCAAGCAGCTTGCGCTGATCAAATTCTGTATTAAACAATGAAGTTATTTTTTGTTTTATGATAGCAGCTTCATCTGCAATTTCACAAAGACTTTCAAGTCCTGTTCCTGCCAGCATTTTTGAGTTTACGATTACCCAGCGACCATTATAAAGTGTATTTAACAGTTTCAGTTTTAATCCTGTCGCCTGGAACGTCATTAAGATATTGATCTGTGCATTTTTAATTAATTCTTCCATTTCTGCTTGTGGCGGATTTGGTATTAATTCAACATTATTGTGCCGGGCAATCAGCTTTTTCAGGGATTCCGTTGGATTCAATCCTGCAATTTTAAATGGAATCGTTAGATCCTTAAATACTTCTTTTATAAGGAATTCTGCAGCAATCGCATTTTCACTCACCGATAAATTTCCGTGATATAACACGTAGTTCCCTTTGCCTTCAAGGCTCTTCACTTCGCTGTTACCATGAAAGCCCGACAGGTAAACAATATCTTTATCAGGGAATTTCAGTGCCAGGTAATCACGGTCGGTTTGCGAAAGTACCAGCATTTTGTTTGAATACTTTAAATGTTTCTGATACATCCTCAGTTTCATGCTTTCCATCAGGAAGAAGGCTTTGCGGACAATTTTCTTCTCCGATTTATATAAATTGTAATAATAATCGTGTTCAATATTGCTTTCTCGGTAGATCAGCATTCGCCTGTGTAGAATATAGTGATTGATATAATAACAGCTGTGAAGCCCTTCGAAAAGCACAGGATAATCGTCGTCGAGCAGATTTTTCAGCAAATCTTCCGATTGACGGCTTTCGACAATATAGGGTTTGCGCGAAAACTGCGCTGCCATACCTGTTTTGCGCGGGTAATAATTTACTGATTCGCAGTAGGCTTTAAGTTCAGGAGCTTCAGGCCTGTCGTACTGGTAACAATGTAAATGGATTTTTATTCCTGCTTTGTGCAATGCCTTCAGTTTATAGAAAACATCAATTACGCCGCCATAGTTTGCAGGGTATGGAATATTGAAAGCGATAATGTGAAGATGGTTGTCAGACATAGGGCTCAAATATTTCGATAAGGACTTTCTTTTCGATTTCCCAGTTGAGTTCGGCAGCGGCTTTAAGTGTATTCTTTTTGTAAATGCTCATTCTGTTTTCATCCTGCAACATGTTTTTAATGGTTGCAGCAATGTGTTCAGGATCGTGATTTTCAATAAACTCCCCGATTTCGTATTGCTGAATTATATTTTTTACTTCGACCAAAGGCGTTGCCAGAACCGGAACTCCGGCATAAATATAATCAAAAAGTTTATTTGGCAGACTGAAACGGTAATTTATATTGGTATCTTTATCGATTGTAAGTCCAATATCAGCTAAAGAAGTGTATCCAGCAAGGCTTTCAGGTGTTTGACTGGAGATAAATTTCACCTTTTCCTGCAGCGATAATTCCTGCGTCTTTTTTTTTAGAAGACGAACCACATCGCCTCCGCCAATTATAAGAAGTAATACATTCTCAAGGTATTGCATTGATTCAACTGCTTCTTCAGCGCCGCGTTGAATATTTATACCCGAACCTTGTAACAGCACAATTTTTTTATCTTCAGGAAGCCCAAGAACTGCCCGGGTGGCATTTATACCGTTTCCGCGTTGTCGTGGTATATTCCTCACAATCCGGAATGGAACATGGTATTCCTTTTCAAAAAGGTCAGCAATGCTGGCATTTACGGTAATACAACTCTTTAGTTTCGGGACAATTGATTTTTCGATCCATTTCCAGATGCGCTGCACATTTGGCCTTTCCACCAGTTCGGGAGTAGCCGTAAAGTACTCGTGGCTATCATAAACAATGGGTATGCGTTTCAGTTTGTGAATCAGGAAATTGGGTAAAAGGGTATCCAGGTCGTTACTAATAAGCAAGTCTGCAGGTCTGGAAAGCAAGAGAAAGAATAGCCTGATGTTGTATTCGGCATAAAACAGCGGGCCTTTTTCCCACAAAAGCCTCATGCGGAAGGTTTCGTAAGCCCGTTCGGTAATGCGTGGACTATCGGATTTATGACGGCCTACCATTAAAACCTCAAATCCCATATCGACCAGTACGCCTGCAGTTTTATCCACACGCTGGTCGGTAACGAGGTCGTTTATCACTGAAATGATGGCTCTTTTCTTTTTCATAAGGTAGAATGTACTGCGAAAGTAAAGTTTTTCGTACGAATTTTCACCAGGAATGTGTATTATTGAATTGGTTAAATTAATTTTGCGGAAAATTCCGAGAATGCAAGCTTCTTTAAATTTTAGCCGGGAATTTTTAAATCAATGATTTTCCGATTCTGTTTTTAATTGTTATACTACTTTTTATGCCGCTTTATTCACACATCAAAGAGGACTTTTCTCTTCACTCATTCAATACTTTTCATATTGATGCTGTTGCCAGGTATTTTACCGAAGTCGATAATATTGAAACATTAAAAGAACTGATTTCTTCGGGTCAATTGGATGATAAGCCGTTATTGATTGTTGGCGGTGGGAGTAACCTTCTTTTCACTGGCAACTTTAAAGGAATTGTTGTTCATTTAATCAATAAAGGGATTGAAATAATCAGTCGTTCCGACGATTCAGTGATAGTAAAAGCTTCTGCTGGTGAAAACTGGCATGAGTTTGTTACATATTGTGTGAAGCAGGGTTTTGGCGGTATCGAAAATCTGTCTCTTATTCCCGGAAACGTTGGAAGCTGTCCTATTCAAAACATTGGTGCGTATGGTGTTGAGGTAAAAGATACCATTCTAAGTGTTGATGCTGTTGATTTGCATACCGGTGAATTATTGAATTTTTCGAATAAGGAATGCCGTTTTGGATATCGCGACAGTATTTTTAAACGTGATTTAAAAGGTAAATTTGCTGTCTGTTCGGTTACTTTTCAGTTGAAACTAAATCCGGTAGTTCAGCTGGAATATGGTGCCATTACACAGGAATTATCAGAAATGGGAATTGAAAATCCTACTATTGCAGATGTAAGCAAAGCTGTTTGTAGCATTCGCCACAGCAAATTGCCTGATCCAAAGATGCTAGGCAATGCAGGAAGTTTCTTCAAGAACCCAACAGTAGATGAGAAATTTGCTGAAAAATTAGCAGAAACATTTCCTAAATTGGTATCGTATCCTTTAGGTAAAGAAAAAGTAAAACTTGCTGCCGGCTGGCTTATTGAGCAGTGCGGATGGAAAGGATTCCGCGACGGAGATGCAGGTGTACATGAAAAGCAATCGCTTGTGCTTGTAAATTACGGAAATGCAACCGGAAGTAATATCTTAACCCTTGCTCACAGGATACAGAACTCGGTGTATGAGCGCTTTGGAGTGAAACTGGAAATGGAAGTGAATGTGATCTGATTTGCGATTTGCGATTGCAGATTTACTAGCTATAATTTGGCAAACTCTTAACTTATAGTTTATATCTTATATCTCATAACTCATATCTTATAACTACTCCCTACAACGCCTTCTCAATAGATTCCCACAGTTTCTCCGCAGTTTGTTCCCACGAAAATTTTGCGCGTTGTTCTCGGCCTGCAACGATGAGTTTCTTTCTGAAATCTTCATCAGAAGCTAATTTCTGCATGGCATCAGTAATGGAATTTACTGAAAACGGGTCAACTAAAAGAGCTGCATTTCCGGCAACTTCGGGCATTGACGTTATATTCGAAGTGATTACGGGTGTATCGCAACGAAAAGCCTCCAGGATAGGAATTCCAAACCCTTCGAAATACGAAACATAGGTAAGCGCCAGGGCTGAAGCCATAAGCGATGCAAGTTCCTCATCCGTAATTCGGCCTGTAAAAATCACTTCATCACGGTATTTCATTTCTTCGTAAGCGCTACTGATTTCATCGGTCCACCACATGCGGGCACCTGAAAGGATGAGTTTCATTCCCCTGGAGTCATTTTGCTTAAACTGATCGAAAGCTTTGAAAAGATTTACCAGGTTTTTACGTGGATGTAATGTGCCGACAAAGAAAAAATATTCCCTTCCCTGCGAAAATTGTTCCCTGGTTTGCTGTTGTTCGGCTGATTGTAGTGCTTTAAAAACAAGACCGGCTCCATTGTAAACAACGTCAATTTTCGAAGGATCTAGCTGGTACGTATTGATAATATCCGATTTTGAATATTCGGAAACCGTGGCTATTCTACTTGCTTTTTGAGCGAACCGGGGAAACATCAATGAATAATATTTTCTCATAAAGAAAGGAATATCTTCGGGATAGTGCTCAAAGTTAAGATCGTGGATAACGGCTACTGATTTTATACCTGAAGTCAATGACAGCATACCATCAGGTGATAAAAAGATATCGGGTTTTAACTTTGCAAAATGAAAGGGAAGTGAGGCTTCGAACCAGGCAAGGAACAAAAACGGGTGTCGTGCCCGCGGATAAATAACAACAGGGTTTACATTCGAATTGTAAATAAACTGCTCATCGAACTTTGTATCGAAATAAAAATAAAACTGGTGCTCAGGGTGTTTGGTGGTAAGAATACGCAGGGTTTCGTCGGTAAACCTGGCAATTCCATCCATCCGTCC
>CAIWMA010000129.1 GCA_903913645.1 uncultured Bacteroidales bacterium
CGCCAGGCCGGTTATCAACTGATCGAAATTCATGCGGCACATGGTTATTTGATTCATCAGTTTCTTTCCCCATTGAGCAATCACCGGACCGATACCTATGGTGGGAGTTTCGAAAACAGGATACGTTTGCTGCTTGAAATTGTGAAAGCAGTTCAAACAGAATGGCCTCAAGATCTTCCTTTGTTTGTGCGCATATCGGCTACCGATTGGGCCGAAGGGGGCTGGGACGTAGATGAAGCTATACAACTTTCATCCATTTTAAAACAAAATGGTGTTGACCTGATTGATTGTTCGTCGGGAGGAATGGTGCCATACCAACAAATCCCACTCGGTCCGGGCTACCAGGTTGCTTTTGCTGAACGTATTAAAGCAGAAACTGGAATCCTGACCGGTGCAGTAGGATTGATCACTGGGGCGCAACAAGCTGAGGATATTCTGATTAAAGGACAGGCAGATCTTATCCTGATCGCCAGAGCATCGCTCAGAGATCCGTATTTTGCGTTGAATGCTGCGCAACTATTGGGAGACGATATTGAATGGCCGTTACAGTATAAAAGGGCAAAATTATAATTATAAAAAATATTCCACAATCAAGCATTAGCGTTAGCACGAAATAATTCGTGTCTTTCCTTTAATAATCATCATTTCCCGGGTTTCTGTTTTGTCATTCATTTATCTTGATTTATAACGGTTTATTCTTTGTCATATTAAAATAAATGGCATAGTTTTACGAAGAATTTTTACAAGCAATGCCGGGTTAATTTTGAGAGCCGACAATAGCTAAGGATAACACTAACATTCATTCCCCTCCATGTTGAAGCTCCGGAATTCTTTGCACGATCATAACATAATGGACTTTAAATATTTTTCGGATTGATAAAACTAAACCAGCCAACATATCGAACCAACAAAACCCAGTAGGAATCATGAAAAGTAAACTGACCTTTGCGTTTATTGCTCTCACCCTTTGCTTTAACCTTGTGCTTTTTGGTATGGAAAAGAAAAAAGAATTTAAAATTCCTTATGAAAAATATGTTCTGGCCAACGGCATGAATGTTATTCTTCATGTTGACACCACTAATCCAATTGCTGCCGTATATGTGGTTTACCATGTTGGTTCGGCGCGGGAAATTGAAGGGAAAACCGGTTTTGCACATCTGTTCGAACACCTGAGGTTTAACGAATCGCAGGATATACCACAGGGGCAATGGTTTAAAAAACTTCAGACAGCTGGTGCAAGTGGCGTAAATGGTTCCACTAGCAACGACAGGACAAATTATTATGAGGTTGTTCCTAATAATGCTGTTGAAATGGCATTGTGGATGGAAGCCGACAGAATGGGATTCCTGCTGAGTAAAGTTAACCAGGAAACATTTGTAACTCAGCAGAATGTGGTACAGAACGAAAAACGGCAGGGCGACAACAGAGCCTATTCACAAAGCGAATACATGTCGACCAAATTATTGTACCCGGCAACTCATCCTTACGGGCATACCGTTATCGGCGAACTGGACGATCTGGCTGCCGCATCGCTTCAGGATGTTGTTGATTTTCACAATAAATATTACGCGCCAAGCAATGCAACCCTTATTGTTGTAGGAGATATTAATGTTGCGGAGACAAAAAAGTGGATAGATAAGTATTTTGCAGAAATAAAATCCGGGCCGGCACCTGAAGCTTTACCCAAAATGCCGGTTAAGCTAAACGAAACAGTAAGAGCCTATTGTGAAGATAACCTCGCAAACGCTCCAAGGTTAGGAATGCAGTATCCTACAGTGGAAGAATATAACAAGGATGCGTATGCCCTTGAATTCTTCGGACGGATTTTTTCGGGAAGTAAGAAATCGGCTTTGTATAAAGTGATTGTGGAGGAGAAAAAACTTGCGGTTTCAGTATCGGCTCGTCAAAGGAGTTCGGAAATTGCCGGAGAATTTGGTATCACTATCACTGCATTACCCGATGTTAAATTGAGCGATGTGGAAGCCGCCGTTAAAGAAGCATTCCTGCGATTCGAAAAAGACGGTTTTACCGAAAAGGATGTGGAACGGCAGAAAGCAGGAATAGAATACGGCTTTTACAGTTCCAGTGCAAGCGATCTTGGTAAGGCAAGGCGCTTGGGCGATTACAACATTTTTAATGGCACACCCGATTATATGACAACTGATTTCAACAACCGGATGAGCGTCACAAAAAAAGATGTTTTGAGAGTGTATGACAAATACATTAAAAATCAGAATTATGTGATTACCAGTATTGTTCCAAAAGGAAAAGCAGACCTGGCAGCATCGGATTCAAAATTATGGGTTGTTGAGGAAGAGTCCATCGATAAACAGGGCACCAAAAAGAAAGATATTGTAAATGCTCCTTATGTGCCGATTCCTTCAAAAATCGACAGAACCATTGAACCCGTTAAAGGTCCTGATCCGGTTGTGAATATCCCGGCAATCTGGCAAGACAAAACGGTAAATGGAATCCCTGTTTTCGGAATCAGGAAAAGCGAGTTGCCGCTGGTTCAGTTCTCTATTATTTTAAAAGGCGGAATGCTTCTCGACAGCCCCGATCTGATTGGAGTTGGCTCATTAACAGCACGGCTGATGAACCAGGGAACCAAAACAAAAACACCTGTTGAACTGCAGGAAGCCATCCAGGATTTAGGCGCAAACATCAGCATTAACGGCGACAAGGAATCAATTACACTTTCCGGAAATTGCCTGACTGGCAAATTACCTGAAACCATTGCCCTTGCAAAAGAAATGATACTCGAACCACGCTGGGATGAAACTGAATTCGATCTTGCCAAAAACCAGACGATTGAAGGGCTGAAAAGAACTGAAACTGCACCTGCATCTATTGCCCAGAGCGTGTTCAGCAAACTGGTTTACGGCTCAGATAATATCCTGGCCAGTGACTCGGCCGGAACAATAAAGTCAGTTGGAAATATTACCCTCCCCGCTTTAAAGAAATATTATGAGATGTATTTCTCGCCTTCGGTCTGTAAAATAAGCATAGTAGGCGATGTAACACAGGAAAAGGCAGTTGCGTTGTTTAACAGCTTAAAAGACTGGAAAGCAAAAGACATAAAGATGCCGGAAGTTCCGGGAAATACTTCGGCAAAACCGGGAATTTATTTTATAGATATTCCCAATGCAAAGCAATCGCAGGTTTTAGCCGGTCACTCAGGACCCAGCTACATGAATCCTGATTTTTATAAAGCTGTTGTGGTAAATTATAAACTGGGCGGCGATTTCAGCTGCGTTTTAAATATGATTTTACGTGAAAAGAAATCGTTCACATATGGAGCCCGTTCGTCGTTCAGTGGCGCAACATACGGAGGTCAGTTTCTTGCCAGTACATCGGTTCAGAGTAATTCGACATTTGAAACAACCCAGATCATCCGCGATGAAGTAAAAAAGTATACCGAAGGAATTTCAAAAGAAGATCTTGACCAGGTGAAGAGTACTTTATTACTCAGCTATTCAGGTAAATTTGAGACGTTACAGCAACTGAACGATATGCTGGCGCCTATCGTTATATACAACCTTCCTTTCGATTATATAAAACAACGGGAAGAAATTGTTCAGAAAATAAATCCTGAAGAACATGCGTTGCTGTCGCAGCAATTTATACATCCCGATAAACTCATTTATTTGATTGTCGGTGATAAGGCTACTCAATTTGATGCATTGAAAAAACTTGGCTTAGGCGACCCGATACTATTAGATAAAGAAGGGAAACCGGTAACTAATTAGTCAAACCAACTCCCGGGCTTTTGTTCCCGGAAGTTACTATCACCTTTCGCGGGCGAAAACAAAACAGGATCTGTTTACTGCTTGAAATTGTAAAAGCAATTCAAACAGAATGTCCATTGCAGTCTAAAAGAGCTAAGTTGTAATCATAAAAAATGATTTGAAAACATAATGTATAAATGTCGTTTCTGGTTTTTGATCCACATAAGCCTGAGTTAAGTTTTGAGAAAAAGAAAGACGTCCGTGAAAAACTTCCTTTCCTTTTAGATTTGTTTTCAAGATAGTTTTGTTCAAAAATTTATCATTTATTCACACTTAATGATATTTAGATTAATTTCAATGTCTATTTCAAACCAGCCTTATATTAATGTTTTTGATCACTGTTTTTCCGCTAACTATCTGCAAAACAAAAATTTGACATGGCTAAACTTTATTTGCTTCTTATATTATCAGTAGTTCTCACGAATTCTGTTACTGCACAGAAATCACAATGGTTAAATTATACCAGTGGCAATTATGTATCTGAACTAGCTGTCGAAGGAAATGACTTATGGGTCGGAACAGGTGGCGGCATAATGAAACTCAATAAAATTACAGGCATCCCGACCTTTTATAACAAGGCAAATTCGGGCTTGCCAAACAACTTTGTTCAACATATTGCCATTGATTCTAAAGGCACAAAATGGTTTAGCTGTTTCGCTGAAGGATTACAGAGTTTTGACGGAACTGGATGGAAAAGATACAATCTTACAGATTTGGGACTACCCTCGAATGAAGTAACTGCATTAGCGGCCGATGCAGCCGGATCGGTGTGGATAGGAACTGAATTTAACGGTCTTTTAAAATTTGATGGCACAAACTGGACTGAATACAATTCTTCGAACTCAGGATTATCCTATAACTTCATAAACTCAATTGCTATTGACGCAAATGGCATAGTGTGGGCTGGTACTCAGGAGGGTCTTTTAAAATTCGACGGCGCAAACTGGACAGTATATACCACTTCAAATTCAAACCTGCCAAATAACTGGATCGGCGCCGTAACTATAGCCGGCAACAACTCCATCTGGATCGGGACTTCAGCAGGATTATCCAAATTTGACGGCACAAACTGGACATCATTTAATACTTCAAATTCAGGGTTACCTTCTAACAGTATCAATATAATCAACGTTCAGTCAAATGGCACGCTTTGGATTGGTACAGAAGCTGGTTTAACCAAATATGCCGGGAATATCTGGAAAAATTATACTACTTTAAATTCTGGCTTGAAAAGTAATAGTATCAGTTCCATAGCTGTAGAAGAAAACGGATTGGTTTGGGCTGGGAGTTTCAGGGGTGGCCTGGCAAATTTTGATGGAAGCACCTGGTTAAACTGTAATACATCAAATTCCGGCTTGCTTTTAAACCAGGTTTCGTCTATGACGACTGACAATACTGGTTCGAAATGGATTGGAACATCCGGAATCGGAACTATATTTGATTTCGATAACAATTTATCAAGCTTTGATGGTTTAAAATGGTCAACATATACGCATTCGAATTCCAACCTGCCTTTTGGAATGATTCGCTCAATTGCCACTGATCAGTCCAATACTCCCTGGGTCACTACCGAAAATGGAATATCGGAATTTGACGGAACAAATTTCAACACGTACAAAGTTGAAAATTCAGGCTTACCCGACGACCATGTGAATGCAGTAGCCATTAATAAATCCGGAACAAAATGGATAGGTACTCAAAATGGGTTAGTGACTTTCGACGGGACTACATGGAACACACAAAACGGACCTGACTGGATGCAGCCGGGCAACAATATAATGGCATTGGCAATAGATTCGGGCGGTACGGTATGGATAGGGTCATCCTCATTCAGGGGAGGCGAAGGCTTAACCACATTTGATGGTACAAACTGGAAAACATATACCACATCCAATTCCGGCCTTCCGGTGATGTCAGTCAATTCAATAGCTGTAGATGCGAATGATACAAAATGGATAGGAACATATTACGGCGGATTGGCAAAATTTGACGGAACTAAATGGACGACCTACAACACTTCCAACTCAGGTCTTCCCGATAATACAGTATCATCGATAGCCTTTGACAAATATGGATCTAAATGGATCGCTACAAATTCAGGACTGGCAAAATTTGATGGAACCCGGTGGAAAGTATTCAGGAAAACTAATTCGGGCTTGGCAGACGATAATTTATCTTCAATTTCCATTGATACCAATGATTCTATATGGATCGGGACCAGGAGCCAGGGAATTGCTGTTTACAGTGAAAATGGAAACGCTTCTGCAAATTTCAGCTTTAAAGTTGATTGTAATGTTAATCCCGTTCAATTTACTGATTTATCGTATGTTCATGGTGGTGGATCGGTTAAAACCTGGAACTGGAATTTTGGCGATCCCGCTTCCGACGAAACCAATACATCTTCCCTGGAATTTCCATCTCACTTGTTTACCTCAGCAGGCACTTATTCTGTTACACTCTTCTGCGCTGCAATTGATGGAGTAAACGATACTATGGTTAAGCAGGTAACAGTGTATGATCCGCTCAATGTTAATGCAGGCATAGACCATGTAATCAATAGTGATTCAGCTACAGTTCTGGCCGGCACAGCAACCGGAAGTTCAGGCAACTACTCCTGGCACTGGGAACCTGTGGCTTTGCTGACAAATGCCAATGTTCAGAATCCTGTTACGGTCAAACTTACAAATTCAGTTATTTTCAGGTGTACGGTGACTGACCTTACAACCTCTTGTACGGCCGAAGATCAAATCCAGGTAAATGTAACCGGAGGAAAATTATCAATACTGATCTCCACAAACTCTAACCTTGTTTGTGATGGCAGTACAATTCAATTTAACACCCTGGTTAGTGGAGGTACTGGTATATATGCTTACTTATGGACTTCTGATCCTCCAGGTTTTACATCAGACCTGGCTAATCCAACACTTCAGCCCCAGCAACCTACGACCTATTACGTTCAGGTAACTGATGATTATCTGAATGCGGTTGATTCAATCAAAATACAAACCGGAGCTTGTCCTGGTCAGCCAGTTATTTCATCAGGACCCGATTTAGTTGATTTGTTTGGAGTTGTTGAATCACAATACAGCACAACAGGGACTAATAATGCAACAAGCTATGAGTGGCAGGTACTGCCTCCACTTGCAGGGGTTATTACCGGCACTGATCTGACAGCATTGTTGGTATGGAACAAAAGTAATCTGACACAAGCGCAGATCAATGTCAGGGGTATAAACCAATACGGGATTGGGCCCTGGTCGGATAATAAAATTACGGCACTTTTTACCTCCGTCAGGATGAATGAGTATGAGAATAATGGAACAGAGCTGTTCCCAAATCCAGGTAACGGAAAGTTTAAAATCAAAACATCGGAAAAAATATCCTGGATTGAGATTCTGGACAGGTTGGGGAAAACCGTGATGAAGGCACAGGTAAGCAATACAAAGGGTGAGTACAACTATGATTGCCTTCCAAACGGGTTTTATTTCGTCCGGATTTATACGTCACAAAATGAGCTAATAACAAAGAAGTTACTCATTTCCCACTAAATCAAATCCTATAACTTATTAGTTTGTCTTTGCTAGGTTCTATCGTTTTGTTTATTTCGCTTGATGACTGAAAGCAGAAAAAAATCAATGTTTCAGATTATCGGATGGTGAAGTACAATCAAAGCCTGAAGGGCATAAGCATTTTCCGGGAAATCCTTATGACGTTCCCGTTTTATTCCATTCATCAAATGCCTTTTGGAGTGTTTCAGTAAACACGCTTGTATCCTGAGCGCCGCTTACACCATATTTCTGGTCCAGCACAAAAAACGGAACTCCGTTAATACCCAAACGACGAGCTTCTGTAACATCAATTCTTACTTCTTCGGCGTACTGATCTGATGCTAGCGCCGTACTTACTTCCTCGCTGGAAAGTCCTGCTTCAGCAGCTAACCGGACTAAAGTTTCATGATCGCTCATCAACTCCCCTTCCGTGAAATATGCTTTGAAAAAACGTTCTTCAACCGCATCAGTCATCTGATATTTTTTAGCAAGCTGAATAACACGGTGAGCATCGAATGAATTGGTGATTTTTGCCTTTTCAAAATTGTAATCAAGTCCAACACTTTCGGCAGATTTCGTCATGGTATCGTGAACTTTAACGGACCATTCCCGGGTTTGGCCTTTTATCTCGGCAATATATGAAAATGCATCTCTCTCAGGTTTATAGTTCAGGTTGGGATTAAGTTCGAAACTTCGCCACTCCACCTGTATAGAATCCTTTTGAGGAAATGAGTTTAACGCTGCTTCAAATTTTCGTTTCCCTATGTAGCAAAACGGGCATATGACATCACTCCATATTTCAACCTTCATTTTATTTTCCATTGGATTTTTCTTTTATCTGCTTCAATTTTCTCCTGATATATTGTTTTGCTGATAGCTAAATGGTATTGATAATAAAAAAACAAATTGATACTTTATAAGTTCATCTGCTGGCAAATATTAACAACATTTTGAAATTGTTTAGCTTCACAATTCATTGCAGTAAGCAACCTGTTTTATTTGGTGCATATTCTATTCGAAAGCTATGACAGCATTCATAAAAATGAAGTTTTTCTTGTTGCTTTTAAATACATACTTCTTCGTCACAATAATAGTAAAACCTTTAACTTTGCTGTTATACAAATCTGGAAATCATCAACCCGAAGTCGTATGTGTACTGTGACTTTTACGATCTTAAGTTGCCAATAAATAAATCGACAAATATTAATCCGGAAAAGACTTATGAAAATTAACTTCAGACAAAATTTTGTCAAAATCAGCCTGATGGTAGCCTTGATCAGCCTGGTACACATTACATCGAAAGGTCAAACCAATAACTTTTTTTCAGTTCAAACAAAGATTGAAAATGGCATTATAGAAGGTCTTTACGACACACAAAGCGGGCTGCAGCTTTACCTTGGGATTCCTTTTGCCAAACCACCGGTTGGTGATTTGCGGTGGAAAGCTCCGCAGGCTCCCGACAATTGGACAGGTGTAAAAGAAACCAAAAAGTTTGGCCCGAGAGCCGTTCAGGCCATTGTATTTGGCGATATGAAAGCCCGCTCAAACGGGATCAGTGAAGACTGCCTGTACCTGAATGTATGGACTCCGGCCAAACGAAACACTGCGGGATTGCCTGTCCTGGTTTATTTTTATGGCGGTGGCAATGTTGCCGGCGACGGTTCAGAACCTCGTTACGATGGTGCAAGTATGGCCAAAAAAGGAATTATAGTGGTAACGGTAAATTATCGCCTGAATATTTTTGGTTTCTTTGCCCACCCTGAACTGAGTGCCGAAGCGCCTTACAAATCATCTGGAAATTACGGTTTGCTCGATCAGAATGCTGCCTTGAAATGGGTGAACAAAAATATTGCCAGTTTCGGTGGCGACCCAAAGAAAGTAACTATTGCAGGCGAATCTGCCGGTTCAATAGATGTGTGCTCGCACATGGCTTCTCCTTTATCCAAAGGGCTGATAGCAGGAGCCATAGGCGAAAGCGGGGCTGCCATAAATCCTACTATGGCCCCGGTAACCCTTCCTGAAGCCGAGAAACAGGGTCTGGAATTTGCAAACAAAGCAGGTAACCTCAGCCTTAAACAATTGCGTGCCATGAGTACGCGTGAGATTTATGAAATTTATGGCGAATCGAAACGATTTGGATTTCCAGCTGTAATCGATGGCTATTTCTTAACAAAATCAGTCACCGAAACCTTTAAGTCTAAAGAACAAGCCCAGGTTCCCTTGCTTCTGGGATGGAATTCCGCTGAAATTCCGGGAATGGCATTTATGTATGGAATGCCTTTCACCGAAGAAAATTATTTAACCAGGATTAAAGCTACATATCCCGATGATTATGAAGAAGTGCTCAAGCTTTATCCCCACGGTTCAGTGAAAGAAATTGAATTATCGGCAACTGCCCTGGCTTCCGACAGGTTTATTTCGTACAGCACCTGGAAATGGTTCGACCTCCACAGGAAAAACAGCGCTCAACCGGTATATAGGTATTTATACAGCAAATTGCGTCCTCCGCTTGTTGACCAGGATTTAGCAACAGGATTGGCTGGCGGCACATTAAAAAAAGACGAAAAAGCAGTTAAAGCAATCGAAGCCGTTGGAGCACCGCATGCCTGTGAGATTGAATATTGCATGGGAAACCTCAGTTTAATTAAGGATTTTGTATGGACAAAAGATGACTACAAAGTTTCGGAAACCATGCAAAGCTACTTTGCTAATTTTATCATAAGCGGTAATCCGAATGGATCCGGGCTTCCTGAATGGAATGCAGCCAGTGCCAAAGATGCAACGCCCCCGGTAATGATTATTGATGTTGAGTCAAAAATGGTAAAGGCTGAAAATGAGGCCCGCTATTTGTTCCTTGATAAATCGTACAAGAACAATTAATTCGAAAAGATGTTATTATAGAAACAACTGT
The DNA here is from genome assembly GCA_903913645.1 of uncultured Bacteroidales bacterium. GTDB lineage: Bacteria > Bacteroidota > Bacteroidia > Bacteroidales > UBA4417 > UBA4417. Next base: position 10,248 of record CAIWMA010000129.1, read on the forward strand.
TAAAGACCAATGGCATAAATACTTTTAAAGCAAAAAAGGAAGTCGGAAGTGGCCTCCTTTTTTTGTTTAGTTTTATAAAAAACCATTCCCTTAAAACCAAAAATCGTCGCCTCAACAATTCAAATTCTTATACCCGGATTTATGACACATAGTACTCCCCTTCGATCACTTGGAAAATCAGAACTGATGCTCACTCCCATCGGCCTTGGCTGCTGGCAGTTCAGTAAACAATTGAATATGGCGGGAAAATTCTGGCCCGATCTGGAAGATGATCTCATCAATCGCATAACAAAAACAAGCCTCGAAGGCGGAATTAACTGGTTTGATACCGCTGAGTTATACGGCAACGGCGCTTCCGAAAGAGCCTTGTCAAAAGCACTCACCGGTAATGGCAGGAAACCGGGCGACGTAACCATTGCTACCAAATGGTGGCCTATGTTCCGGACCGCTTCAAACATCCTGAAAACCATTGATCAGCGTATCGAAGCACTTTCTCCTTTCCCTATCGATCTTTACCAGGTGCACCAGCCTTATGGATTTTCATCCGTAAAATCTGAAATGGATTCAATGGCAAGGTTGGTAAAAGAGAAAAAGATACGCTATGTAGGAGTCAGTAACTTTTCGGCGGCTCAAATGCGGTCGGCCTGGGAAGCTTTACAGAAACATGGCATAACGCTGGTTTCGAACCAGGTGAGGTACAACCTGCTCGACCGCAGGATAGAATCTAACGGAATCCTGGAAACCGCAAAAGGACTTGGGATTTCCATTATTGCTTACTCCCCGCTTGCACAAGGGTTGGTAACCGGCAAGTTCCACGAAAACCCGGAAATATTGAAAAATATTGGCCTGCGTAAACACACTTCGCAATTCAAACCTGCCGGACTCGAAAAAAGCAGGCCGCTGATAAAGACTATTCAGGAACTAGCTCTCAAATATAATGTTTCTACTTCGCAGATAGGGCTCAACTGGCTGATCAATTCCCAGGGCGAAACCGTGTTTGCAATTCCGGGCGCTACCAAAGAATCACATGCAAAAGACAACACCGGAACTTTGACCTTCCGCCTGGGGGACGAAGATCTTTCACTGCTCGACATGAAGAGTTCAATGTTCCTGTAAGGCCGCAACTGGTTTAGAAGCTCTCTGCTTTCCGCGACGCATCATTTTAAATCTATAGCCGAAAGTTTGCGCGAATGAATGTTTGAGAATGCATTATCTGCTACGGCAGTTCTTTCCCCAGCACAGCAATATATATTTTATACCATTGTTCAAGGGTCATGTTAATTTCTAGTGCGTCAACCGCTGATTTTATACGGTCGATCTTTCCTGTGCCCACAACTGGAAGTATTATAGCCGGATGGTTCAGAAGCCAGGCGTAAATTACTTTGTCAACCGGGGAAACATTTAACTCTTCAGCTACCTGGCTTATGGCTCGAAGTATTCGCGGACCTTTATCATCGTGCGGATTCAGAAGTTTCCCGGCTGCCAGTGGCGACCATGCCATTGGCTTTATGTTTTCTTTCAGGAAGAAATCTATGTTCCCGTTTTCGAAATGCTCAAGGTGGTATGGTGAAATCTCCACCTGGTTTGTCACAAGCTTTTCTTCAGTAAATTTACTCAGCATTTCATATTGCCCCGGTGTAAAGTTCGAAACTCCGAAATGCAGGACTTTTCCTTCTTTTTTCAGTTGTGACATGGCTTTGGCGGCAGCTTCAGGATCAAAGAATGGTGCTGGTCGGTGCAGCAGGAAAAGATCGATATGATCCGTCCTGAAGTTTTTCAGCGAATTGTTGGCGGAAGTTATAATGTGCTCATAGCTGTAATCGTAATATTTGATCTTTCTGTCCGGGAACTTATTGGAAACCAGCTTGATGCCACATTTTGTGATGATCTCTATCTTATTCCGAAGAGTCTGGTTTTGCGTCAGAACCTCACCCAGCATGGCTTCACAGCTATAATTTCCGTAAATATCAGCATGGTCGAAGGAAGTCACGCCCAGTTCAACCAGTTCTTCCAAAAAGAAGGATAACTCCCGGACTGACATTTTCCAGTCGCCCATCCGCATTTGTCCGTGCACAATGCGCGACAATCCGAAATTGTTTGTGAGGATTACTTTATTCATGCTTTCGATTTGATAGATCCGGCAGAACTGCCTGTCCTTATACAACAAAATTAACCAATTAAACTTCAGTACAGAACAGAATTCGGTGGAGAATGGTCACATTAATCAGCAGCTAAAAACAAAAGCAATTAGCTTTTAGACTTTTCGTCGTGTTTACTATCAAATATCTTTTCAAACCATCGCTCAAATTTTGAAGCGCCCGAATTCACTGAGGTGTATATTGAAAAGATGATGGAAACCACCACAATTACTACTGTAAAGAGAATGAGAAAAAGTGTCATAAGAGGAAATCAGGTTTGATAAGGAATTATCCGATAATACTTGTCAGGATACAAGAATTTCACTGTAAATATGTAGTTTAATTTTATACAAAAATATGCAATTGAAGATGCTTGAAAGAATTTATAATTGAAAAATTGAAAAATCTGTCTCCATAAATTATATCTTTATCGGATGAAAGAATACGCTGCCATTATTATTGATGATGAAAAGAATATACGCGAAGCGCTGTCTATTTTATTGAGCCAATACTGCCCCGAAATCCATATATGTGGTATTGCCGGTTCTGCAAGCGAAGGAAGAGAACTTCTTGAAAACAACAAAGTGGATATTATTTTCCTGGACATTGCTATGCCAAAAGAAAATGGATTTGCATTCCTTCGTTCAATTCCCAGCAACAATTATGCGATAATATTTGCCACAGCATACCAGGAATATGCATTGCGTGCCCTGAAAGCAAATGCCGTTGATTACCTGATGAAGCCGATTAATCCTTTTGAGCTGCAGGAAGCAGTAAAAAAGGCAATCAACAGCCATGAACTACGCCGAAACTATGCTGAAATCCAGGAAGTATATAACCAGTCGCTGGATAACCTGCAAGAACATCTGCAATCAAAAACCAACCTGTTAACTAAACTTACCATACCCGACAAATTAGGCTTTCGCCTGGTAAATGTTGCTGAGCTGATGCATTTGCAGGCTGATGACAACTATACAGTACTTTACCTCACTGGTGATCGGAAAATACTTGCAACACGTACTTTGGGTGAGTTTGAAAAAATATTGGAAGGTCCTGAATTCTTCCGTATTCATAAGTCAACCATTATTAATCTGAATTACCTGGTAGGGTATTCCAGCTTCCAGGGAAACTTCGCCGAATTAAAAGATGGTTCACGCCTAGATATTTCGCGGCGAAAACTACCTGAATTTCGTGAAAAAGTGAAACATTATTCAATTTCGATAGACTAATTTGAGAATTGTATCCTATTTCTGTGCCTTCATCATACTTGGTTTCTGTGCCCCTTCCTTCGCTCAGAATCCGTATATCCGGCATTATACAACCGGCAATGGGTTGCCAACCAATACGATATACCAGATTTACCAGGATAGTCATAAGTTTTTATGGTTTACATCCGACGCCGGTGTAGTTAAGTTTGATGGATCTAACTTTACAAGTTACAGGAAAAAAGATGGCTTAAGCAGTAACGATGTGGTACGTATTAAGGAAGATTCAAAAGGCAGGATCTGGTTTTTTAATTACAATGCATCTGTAAACTTTCTTTATGGTAACAGGATCTATAGTGGCAAAAACACACCTTTCCTCAACACATTAATGGGGAAAGGTTTTATACTGGATTTTTTTACCGATAGCAACAGGACTATCAATTTCTACAACAGGCAGCGAGAAGTCTTTTGTATGGATACGAATAACAAAGTGTCAAAGTCCTTTATCGATTTTAAACTGCCTTTTGCAGGAAGCAACAAATATGTGTACAGCGAAAGGATTTCTTATATAAGTAGAAATAAGTCAGGAGAATGGATAATCTGGTATAGTACGGGGATATACCGTCAGAACAGGCTTCAAAACGGGGAGATAGAGGTAATTGATTCTGACGTGCTGAGTAAGGCGGTTTTTCCTGCTGGAAATAACACCTATTATGTAGTAACATATTCAGATGAATTAATAAAAATTACGGGTAATTTCCAAAAGGAGAAACTCTCCTTTCCGGGTGATATCTCAAAAATTCAGACTATTCTCGAAGATTCATATGGCTACCTCTGGATTGCTTCATATGATGGCGTGTATTGCCTTAAAAACAATAAAGTCGTCAGGCATCTCGCTATCAATAATGCCCTGGGACTTTTACAGGATCACGAACAAAATATATGGGTTAGTACTCAGGCAGACGGCATTTATGTTATCAATCATGATATATTGGAGCAAAATCATTTTGATCGTACCGATTTTGGTAATTATGGCGTAAATCAGCTTTGTGACTTCCCGGGAATGGGGATTTGGTGTGTAAACGCTAAAGCAGCTTTTTTGTTGAGGAATGATGTTTTTTATAAATTGTCAGTGCCTTATTTTATTCAGCCTGTTAATATTGTATATCAGTTTGATAATCAAACACTTTTGTTAGGTTCAAAAAGTAACCAGCTGGCAACATTTGAGAATATAACGCTTAAAATTGTGTCAAAGGAAGTTAGCTATACAAAAAGATTGATACACACTGTTCCCATCAAGAAAATCATTGAAAATCAATCGGGAAATGTAATCGCCATGTTTGATCAGAATAGAATTTATTTCACCAGCCCGCGTAAACCGTCAGTGAACTCCGGGTTGAAGCGTATCAGTGAAAGGATCAATAATGCATATTATAATACTTCTAACGAGCTTGTTATCAATGCAAAGAAGAATTATCTGTACATTAATAACAACCTGGTGCCTTATAGTGAATTATCAAGGTTTGATGGGACTATCATTTCCGAACACCTGGTTCTTGGCAATTCTGTCGAATTGTTTAATATTGATGGCGATAGCCTTTATTTATCAAAGAATCACAAGTTCTATAACCTGACAAATGCATTCGATACTCCTGTCGATATGCAAATTAACAAAATTTTGTACGGGGACTCCACCTTATATATTACTACCCTTAAAGACATATATTTATGTCACGACCCCATGAAAGTTATTTCGGGGAATCAGGTCCATATTGAACCGCTGAACATCAGTTTCAATAACATTAACGATATGGTTATACATGATGATACTCTATATATTGCAAGTGACGATGGCCTCACAATTATAGCCGAAGCATCCATAACCAACAGCATAGCTCAGCCTCCTATTCCATATCTCCAATCAATTACGGTGAATGATAAAATATATTCACTTACTGATTATAAACTCAAGCTTACTGGCAAAAACAAAATTCAATTCTCATTTGGTTGTATCAGCTATTCATCCGGTTCGGTCATTTATTCCTATATGCTAGCAGGATCCGAAAAAAAATGGACCATAGGAACAGGGAGTGGAATTAACCTGGTGTATCAGAACCTTCCCAAAGGGAAATATGTGTTTAAACTTCGGGTCCGAAAATCAAATTCTGCCTGGAGCAAGCCACTCGAATTATCTATTATCATTAAACCAACCCTGTTCGAATACCCGTTATTCTGGGCAATCATGCTTCTCTTTTCATCCGGTTTACTTTTCCTCATCATAGCAATTATCCGGAATCAAAAAATGAAAAGAGTGGAGATTGATCATCAGCTTATTGTAATGGAGCAAAAGGCCTTGCAGTCGATGATGAACCCGCATTTCATATTTAATTCTTTGGGTTCCATTCAAAATTACCTGCTCAAAAATAAAGGAAGTGATGCCGTAATATACCTTTCGCAGTTTGCCCGCCTGATTCGGCAGAACCTTAATGCCATCAATACTCCTATGATTATCCTGGAAGAGGAGGTCGACCGGTTGCGAAATTACATCGACCTGGAGAAAAAACGGCTCGAAAACAAATTCGACTACAGCATTGAAATTGATAAAAAACTTGAGGACGATGCGATTTTTATTCCAAGCATGATTATTCAGCCTATTGCTGAGAATTCAATCTGGCATGGAATGGCAACACTTGAGGAAAAAGGAACCATTACAATAATTTTCCAGTCATACACACCTAAATCCCTGAAAATTATTATTGAAGATAATGGAATAGGGCTGAAAAAAGCATTTGAATATTCTGCCAAAAGCTCCCAGAATCAACATCTGGGCATGCAAATAATTAAAAAACGCCTGGATCTGCTTAGTAAAAAATATAATACAGAAACAAGTATTAAATATTCGGAGCGTTCTCCCGGCCACAATACCCCCGGAACCATCGTTGAAGTTATATTGCCTTTTATTTATAGTATCGACGATTTTTAATCTATTTCCTCCCAGCCCCAAAAGAGGCTGGTTTTATCCTTGCTATTTAAAAAATTCCTCTTCCTGTTTGCCGTTCCCTTTGCTTTTTGCTCCTTTACTCAATTATTGGTACCGTTCACTCAAAAGCAATTTGCATGTGGCGAAATGATTTTATTATTGCATTGTTGTCTGTAGTCATACAATAAATAAAACAATTAAGTAATGAAAATTAAGCTTTAAAATATGATATTTTGACACTACTTTCACTTCCATCAAAGTAGCATTACTATTAGCTTTTATATACAGCCGTTCCATTAATGGGCGGCTGTTTTTTTTATTCGTGATTTGCTGAAATTCTAAGAGCAGCTTTTCGAATGCTTATTCCGTTCAATAAAATATTTTTTTGCTTTTTTGTCGGATTTCAAAAAACTGTTGTATCTTTGTACTATTCTATTAGTACATTAGTTCATTAATACAATTATAATGATAAACTTCATTCTAGATCCAGGCGGCGGAACGCCATTCTACAGGCAGATTATTGACCAGATTAAATTTGGTATCGCATCCGGCAATTTAAAAACCGGGGAGCAGCTTCCAACTGTAAGATCCTTGGCTGTGCAGCTTAAGGTAAACCTGAATACCATCGCCAAAGCGTATAAAGAACTCGAAATCCTGAGTATTCTTGATACTCAGCAAGGATCGGGCACATTTATCAATGCAAATGGGATTATACTGAGCGATGAAGAAAAACAACGAAAAATCCAGGATATCTGTAAGGAATTCCTAACAGTTGCTTACACTTACGGGTTTTCGAAAGAAGAAGTAATTGCAGAATTACAAAATAACAATCTTAACAACAATCTTAACAACAAGTAATTATGAAAACGAAAAATCTGTTTAATTCTATTTCGACATCGGCCTTAATTATCGCGTCTGCGGTATTAGCAGTAATGTTTTACATGAGATATCTCGACATTTTGGTCTTTGTCGTACTCATCATTCTTACTATACTTATTACCAGTTCCATAAAAATTGCCGATCAATGGGAAAAAGCAGTTCTGTTGCGTATGGGTAAATACATTGGATTGAAAGGCCCGGGCATATTTTTTATTGTGCCGATTATTGATAATGTAATAGATTATATCGATCAACGGGTTAGGGTAACCGATTTTAAGGCAGATCAAACCTTAACAAAGGACACAGTGCCGGTGAATGTAGTTGCCACTTTGTACTGGACCGTGTGGGATGTGGAAAAAGCAGCGCTCGAAGTTGAGGATTACATGACAGCGGTTCAATACATTGCTCAAACCGGTTTGAGAGATATTATCGGCAGGCATGAACTGGCAGATTTGCTGCAGGAAAGAGTTAAAATTGCCGAGGACCTTCAAAAACTGCTTGATGAAAACACAAATCCATGGGGAATTACCTGTCAGACTGTGGGTATAAAAGATATTACTATTCCCCAGGGTTTGTCGGATGCTATGAGCAAACAGGCACAGGCTGAAAGGGAACGCCAGGCAAGGGTCATACTGGGAACTGCCGAAACCGAAATTGCCGAAAAATTTGCCAAAGCCAGCGAATCATACCTGAGTAACCCGGTAGCCCTGCAATTAAGAGCCATGAACCTCATAGGCGAAGGATTAAAAATAGGTTCGATGATAATAGTTCCCAGCTCGGCACTCGATGGTATGAACCTTGGCGGGATCAGCGGCATTGCATCACTTTCGCAGTTAAATAAAACGGAACCAAAAGCAGTACAATCTTAAGCCAGAGTCCAGTTCGATATGTTTTGTCCAAATAACCATTTGGGTATTAATGGCACTGTTTGAAGTGGGTGTTGAGGTTTATTAATGTCAGGATATTTCACATATAAAATCCTGTTTCAGGAAAAAATCACGTATTGCGGTAATTTGCCCTGGATCAAATTCTTTTATTTGGTCAAGGGTGTATTTCATCCCGTGTTCTTCGTATTTATCTGTCCCCAGGCTGTGGAACGGCATCAGGTTAATCTGTTTCAGATTATTGGAATACATAATTGCCGCTATACCTTCAAGATTCTTCGTTGAATCTGTAATACCCGCAATCACAGGGAACCTAATGATTATATCTGCCTTTTCGGATGAAAGCAGTTCAAGGTTTGCAAGTATGGGGCCGACAGGTTTTCTAGTAAATTCAAGGTGAAGGTCAGGATCTGCAATCTTGAGATCGAAAAGGAAAAGATCAGTATAGGGAATTGCTTTCCGCAATGCTTTCTCGGAGGCCCATCCGCATGTTTCAATGGCCGTATGAATATCCAGAGCCTTGCATTTCTGAAGCATTTCGACCAGGAACTCATGCTGTGCAAAAGGCTCACCACCAGAAAAAGTGACACCTCCGCCAGAATTACGGTAGAAGGAAATATCGGCGGCGATACTGGCAAGCAATTCTTCTGATGAAATGTCCTTTCCAGTCAATGCAACTGCGTCATAGTTGCACTTATCAATACATATTTTAGAATTACACTCATTACAAAGCTCAAACGAATGCGACATGTGGCCTTCTTCTGACGAAACACCGGAATTGGTACAAGCCGAAACACATTCCATGCATTGTTTGCACCGATACGAAATATACCGTAGCTGGGAACCTGGTGATTGTGACTCGGGATTACAACACCATGCGCATTTCAGAGGGCAACCTTTGAAAAAAACCAGGGTTCTTATTCCCGGGCCATCCTGCACGGCATAATGCTGTATGTTAATAATTGTCCCCTTCATGTAAACAGAATTTTCTACAGGCTGTGTTCCGTTCTTTCAATAACCTGGTCCTGCAGCGCTTTACTCATTTCAACCCAATAGGCTGAAAACCCGGCCACGCGGACTACGAGATCGCGATAATTCTGTGGATTTAACTGGGCATCCTTCAGCATCCTTGAATCTACCACGTTGAACTGTACATGAAAGCCGGGTTTTTCGAAATAAGTCTTTATAAGTGCTAACAGGTTTTTCGATCCATTTTCTCCTTTAAGCGCCGACGGATGAAACTTCAGGTTAAGAAGCCCGCCACGTATCTTACGATGATCAATTTTAGATGAAGAACGTATTACAGCAGTGGGACCGCAGATATCACTTCCCGGAAACGGTGATGAAACCCCGTCGGCAAGTGGCTCACCCTTTAACCGGCCATCGGGAAAGGCATTGCAAACTTTTCCGAAAGGTACAGGCGTGGATATTGCAAGCATGGAAGGGTCGTATGGAAGACCCAGGTAGTTGTTCTGCCCTTTAACCCAGGTGCAGTATTCATCGAATAATCCAAGGAACATATCATCTGCAAAGTCATAATCGTTTCCCCAATGAGGTACGTTTAATGCTTTTTTGCGCAGCGATTCATATCCTTTCCAGTTTTGGCTTACGGCATGGAATAATTCATCAAGGGTACAAACATTATCATCAAAACACATTTTTTTGATCACTGCCAGGGAATTAGCCACATTCACCATTCCTGAAGAAAGCGTGGTAACCGATTGATTCAAAGCGGCACCGCCATCGTCCATGCCTTTTCCTCCGCCTAGGCAATCCTTAACAAAGACCGAACAAAATATAAGCGGAACCGTGTTCCGGTGTGCGATCATTACATAATTCCAGTATTGCTGCCAGTTTCTCACCGTTTCACGCATCATTTTAAGGTAATAGGACCGAACCTCTTCAAAAGTCTGCGGATTTCCTGCTTCGAACATCCGGATCCCGGTTAAAGGATCAAGGCCTTCGTTCAGCACCAAGTCGATAAGCTTTCCATGATTTATAAAACCGGCCTGTACTATTCCGTGCGACATTCCCTGCAGAGTAGGTTCCGTGCAGCCTCCGATAGCAGAATGTTTGCGGATTATTTCCACAGGCAGACCGCTTGTTTCCAGCTCATGGGCTACGTAGGTAGCCTGGTTGAAAAATGCCGGGTAGCCGACACCTGTCTTTACACATTCTGCGGCTTTCATCAGGAATTCAGGATCCAACTTTTCGTCCCACCACACCGACAAAGTAGGCTGGGTCATTTGCATGTTGATCTGAGCCTGGAGAATTGCCATTGAAACCGGGTTGTTAACCGGCTCTCCCTTTTCATCAACTCCGCCAAGTATGAGGTTCTGGTACAGATTGCCATGACCTAATCCCTGCCAGCTGAGGCTGGCGATATATTCGATCTGGGTCATTTTAACGAATAATTCCTCAAATAACGGGATCGCTTTTTCTACAGTAATATCCGGATCGTGATTAAAATAAGGCCAGAGCAGCATATCGAGCCTGCCAGGGGAAAATCCAAGGTGGGAGCCTTCGATATGACCAAGTAAATAGGTAAACCAGAATGCCTGTATGGCTTCGCGGAAATTTCGGGGAGGTTTCAGGGGCACCTGCCGGCAGGTTTCGGCCATTTGCTCCAATTCGGCTTTTCTCGCCGGATCGTTCTCTTTCCCTGCCAGTTTCTCTGCTTCGGCAGCATAATTAGAAGTGAATCCAGAAGCTCCTTTCAAGACAATTACAGCAGCTTTCCAGAAAAACAAACTGGAAGCTCCATTCATATTTTCCGGAATGAAAGCGTTGATTTTATCCTCCGTTTCACGGATTATTTGTTCGTACCCTTTTTCAAGGGCAGTCTCATAATCGAGAATAAGGCGGCCTTCCGGACAAGGTTCATGGGGTGCAGTGTATAGCCCGATTTCCCATCCGTTAACAATAAAATCGGCTTTCCCGAAATGATTCTTCCAAAGCCGGTCGCCCTGCTCCATAAAGCATTTATCTTCCCAATACCCGCAGACATCCTTAAATCCCTCATAATCATCTTTTGAGATTAGGAACTTACCCGAAATCAGCCGTAATCCATTCTGTTCTGCTTCCGAAATGGTTTTGCCGATTCCGCCACCCATTCCCTGTTCGCTGTGTTTCGACTGTGCGTCCTGCTCTTCTTTCCTCATCTCTTTCAGGAAAGGGCTTGCAGCATAATTTACATATGGTATGGCTCCCCTGATAAACCGGGTTTTATTGCCTGCAATCAGATCGCCATTATGGATAACCGGAGTCATGTGAGCAAGAGCATACGCATGATCGGTGGCACGGCGCAGCTGCACTTCAAGACCGTCAGTCTGTTTGTGGGAATCGGTGAGATGCCGGATGTATTCGGTATCCACCATAAGTGGCGAATCGAGATAACGAATTTTCAGGAATGAGGTTCTGGATAATGCCGGGGCACTATGTATTTCTCTTCCAGTAAAACAGGCTGTTTGTTCGTCCATGGTGAAATTGTTTTGCCGTCAAAATTAGCTTATTTTTTCAGGTAACGAAGGGAATGAATTAGTATGGCGATATATTATTGGGTTCTGTGTAAAGAAAGATATTAGTGCAGAGTGTTGAGTGTTGATTATGCATGACTTGAAGAGTATAAGGCTGATGAGCTTGATTTTAAGTTCCGGGAAGTTTGAACCCTTGACTTAGAATTTTAATTAGGAAACTAAGACGGAGTATTAAATACCAGTTACTAGAAACCTATTAAAGACATTCCAAGACCATGAGTAGACCTTCTGAAGACCTGTAACCGGAATCATTAAACGACCCGGCAAAAAATTCAGGATAAGAAATTTGGGTACGGTTTTAGTTTGATCTTATCCCTGGCGTTTTACAGGCGTGTACAATAAAACGCAGACCTGATCACTATACTAACTCCCTTGACTGGAAATACTAATTTAATGGTCAAATCACCTTTAAACCTCATTTGTGAGCCCTGAAATCAATTTTATAGTATATTTATTTTACATCTAAATAGACAGACAGTAAAATTATTAATCACATATTAGGATATCCAATACTGTTGATACGACTGGCCTTTGAGAATTTTTCTGTTCTGGTAATAGAAAATTAAATCATATTTAAATATTTACACAGAATAATTTTCACGTCTTTGCCTTATATTTGTAAGACTCACACTACTAGAACTACTATGATTACAAGGCGCGATCCCAACTTTCCAATCGCTGAACCCCTGAAAGGCCGGTCAGTCGACCAGCATTCCTTACATTCAAGCCCCTTTCTAAATAATGAACTCTACTACCCTGTTTTCAAGGCATGGAGTTGAGTTTGTTTTCACTCTATAAAAAACTACACAGCAGCGCTTTAAAACGAATTTTATTATGAATGAGCAGGAAAAAACCAAAGAAGAGTTACAAATTGAGTTGCAGGAATTAAAGCAGGAAACTGCTGATTTAAAGGTATTATACGATGCTACTGTTGCCAGGATCAGTCAGGAAGAAGCTCTTTTGCAGCAAACCCGCACAAATTATGAAACCTTCTTTAACACAATCAATGATTTTCTGTTTGTTTTAGACGAACAAGGGAATATTATTCATACCAATAGTACTGTAACCGATCGGCTGGGCTACACGCAGGAAGAACTGTACGGCTTATCGGTGCTTATGGTTCATCCGCCCGAACGGCGCGATGAAGCAGGACGCATTGTAGGAGAAATGTTGAGTGGAATGACAGAGTTTTGCCCTGTACCCATTATTACCAAAGCAGGCATTCAAATTCCAGTAGAAACAAGAGTGTCTCAAGGGTTTTGGGATGGGAAACCTGTTGTTTTTGGCGTTACAAAGGACATTTCAAAAGTTAAATTATCTGAAGAAAAATTTTCGAAAGTGTTTTATCTCAATCCATCGGTTTGTGGTTTGAGTGATTTGGATACCGGGGAATATATTGAAGTGAACGATCAGTTATACTCATTACTAGGATTTGAAAAAAACGAAGTAATAGGTAATACAGCAAGTAGTTTAGGCATTTTAACCCAGGAAGCTATCCAAGCGGTAATGAGTAAAGCGGAAATAAATGGAAATGTACATAACATTGAAACTGATTTAAAAGCCAGCAATGGTGATATTAAACATGTGCTGTTGTCGGCAGAAAATATTTATGTGCAGGATAAAAAATACAGATTTACCGTTGTTCACGATATAACAGAAATTAAAAAGGCAGAAAAGGAGATCAAACTTAAAAACGAAGAACTCCTGAAGATGAATGCTGAAAAGGATAAATTCTATTCAATAATCGCTCACGACCTGCGCAGTCCTTTTAACGGTTTTTTGGGCCTAACCGAAGTAATGGCTGTTAATTTGCCGGATTTAACATTGATCTCTATACAGGAGATTGCCGAAAAAATCAGGTTATCGGCCGGCAACTTATACAGATTGCTCAACAACTTGCTGGAGTGGTCGCAAATTCAAAAAGGATCGGTTCGTTTTACTCCGGAAATAATCCAATTCCGCTCTTTGATTGAAGAAAATATTGGCTTGGTGAAGGAATCCGCCAAAATTAAGGACATTGAAATAGCTGTTGATATCCCCGAAGGTTTAGAAATATTTGCCGATGTCAATATGCTTCAAACCATTATCCGCAACCTCGTTTCAAATGCAATTAAATTTACGCCCAAAAAAGGGAAAGTGAATATTTCTGCAAAATTAAACCTCGATAACTCCCTGGAAATATCAATTAAAGACACGGGTATTGGAATGACACAGAAAATGATTGATGATTTATTCAGGATAGATGTTTCAACCGGCCGGAAAGGAACAGATGGTGAACTTAGTACTGGTTTGGGATTGCTTCTCTGTAAAGAGTTTATTGATAAACATGGTGGCAAAATCAGGATAGAGAGTATAGTGAAAGCTGGAACGACTTTTACCTTTTCAATGCCGTCGTGTCTGGAAAAAGCGCGGAATGCCGATGCATTTAGCGAAATAGCAGCTTAGGAGGGGATGGAGAGCTGAGTTATGAGTTATGAGTGCCGGGGGCTGGGGGCTAAGCATCATTTTCCAATATCATTCTAACATGGAGTAATGCCTTATATATATCGTCCTTCACGGAAGAATTAAATTTCTATTAAAAGTGCCGGTGCAGCCTGTTTAGAATCACTTTTCGCGTAGTTATTCTACCATTTAGCTAGTCAGAATTGTACTCTCTGAACACAATGCACTGTTCACTCAGCACTTCCCTTCCCTACCCTCATCAACCCTTCCCCTCTTCCCTTATCTGGACCCTTCGTATTTTCCCGCTGATGGTTTTGGGCAGTTCGGTTACAAATTCAACTATGCGCGGATATTTGTAGGGGGCCGTAACTTTTTTAACATGCTCCTGCAGTTCTTTTGCCAGCTCATCGCTTGGATGGTAATTTTTCGAAAGAATAATAGTGGCCTTCACCACCTGTCCCCTATCGGGATCGGGCACTGCCGTAATTGCACATTCGAGTACCGAGGGGTGCTCCATAAGCGCACTTTCTACTTCGAATGGCCCAATGCGGTAACCCGAGCTTTTAATAACATCATCAGCCCTTCCTACAAACCAGAAATAACCGTCTTCGTCGTACCAGGCCATATCGCCGGTTCGGTAAATGCCGTCGGACCAAACCCTTTTGGTTAAATTTTCGTCCCGGTAGTAGCCATTGAACATCCCAATCGGTTTACTCTTTTCTGTCCGGATAATAATCTCACCTTCAATACCCGCCTCACAGGGATTACCATCTTCATCAATAATTTCTATATCGTAGCCCGGTGTAGGTTTTCCCATGGATCCGGGTTTGGGGGTCATCCACGGATACGTTGCCAGGGCAACCGTACATTCTGTCTGCCCATATCCTTCCATCAGCCTAATTCCCGTCTGGTCGAGAAATTGTTTGTACACTTCCGGGTTCAGCGGCTCTCCTGCCACAACGCAGTATTTCAGATGGCTTAAATCAAACCTGGTGAGGTCTTCTTTTATAAGAAAACGGTATATGGTGGGAGGGGCGCAAAAAGTAACAACCTTATGTTTTTCAATTACTTCCATCAGGTTTTTTGGAACAAACTTATCGTAATTATAGGTCATAACAGCACTTCCGGATAGCCATTGACCATAAATTTTCCCCCATGCCGATTTGGCCCATCCAGTGTCAGCAACTGTAAAATGAAGCCCGTTATCCTGAACATTTTGCCAGAATTTTGCTGTGAGTATATGCCCCAGCGGATATATATAATCGTGGTTTACCATTTTGGGCATCCCTGTTGTGCCTGAAGTAAAATAGAGCAGCATCACATCACTGCTGACGGTTGCCTCATCGGAAACAGGCCGGACAAAGACGTCGGAACTCCTTTCCAATTCCTTTGTAAAATTATACCAGCCTTCACGATCTTCGCCTATCATTGCTTTATGCTTTAAGGTCGGCGATTTGCTTTCGGATTCCTCAATGCTTTTTATTACGGCCGGATCGGGAACACAAACTATCATTTTAATGTCAGCTGCAATATTCCTGTATATAATATCCTTGGTGGTAAGAAGGTGTGTAGCAGGAATTGTTATTGCGCCAATTTTATTCAAAGCCAGCGTACAGAACCAAAATTCAAAATGCCGTTTCAGGATCAGCATCACAGGATCGCCTTTTTTTATTCCGGCCGTTCTGAAGAAATTAGCTGCTTTATCGCTGTAGTATTTCATATCCCCGAAAGTGAAAATCGCTTCCTCTCCTTTGTCGTCGCACCAAACCATAGCCATTTTTTCGGGTGTTTCAGCGGCTGTTTCATCCACAACATCATAGGCGAAGTTGAAATTCTCCGGAATTTTAAACTCAAAATTTGCTTTAAAGTCGTTGTAGGAGTTAAACTCTGTTTGTTTAACGTATTTTTCAAGTATCATAATTCAATTGTCTGATCTGTTTATAAAACTATCGCCAGGAATTTTACCTGTTCGTTGTTCAATGCTTTCATGGCATGCTTACAGCCTGAATCGAAGTACAGCGAATCACCTTCATTCAGAATGATTTCATGACCGTCGATTACAGCAAGCATTGATCCTTTGATCACATAGTTGAATTCCTGCCCAGGATGAGAATTAAAGTCCTTCAATGCCGGTTCATCATGCGGATCGATAGTAACCATAAACGGTTCCGCCTTTTTATGAATGAAATTGTTAGCCAGGCTCTCGTATTTATATTGTTTCCGCCGTTCAAGCTTAAGACCTTTGCCGTTTCGCACAACACCGTAAACGTGAAGTTTGGGGTTGTCGCCGCCAAGCAAAACCGACAACTCAATATTGAACAGTTCAGCGATTTCGAATATAATGCCAACCGGGATATCAACATTCCCGTTCTCGTAGCCGGAATAAATTTCTGTGGTTAAACCAAGTTTTTGAGCCAGTGTTTCGGCCGATATTGACGAGATTTCACGCATCTCCCTTATCCTCTCGGCAATCTGCTTTATTTGTTCTGTCATGGTAAACGCTTTTGGGTATTCAATATTACGAAAATTATTCAGATCAGGGATTGGCAGGAAGCGTAAATATCGAATTGCTGTTAGAGACGCTTCTTCACTAATCGGATATTTTTCATCTTCAAATCTTTGGGTGTAGCTAGAGCTTTGAATAAACTGAAACGGATAAAACTTTATTATCTACGACTTTAACTGATATATAACTACCTGGTGTTATTGTCTGTAATTCAGCAATTATCCTTCACTCGCGCTCATCTTATTTTCTGCCTGGTAAAATAAAAATATCTGTCAGTCAGTATTTAAAACTTAAAGACAGGTTTTTCAAAACTTTATGGCATAATAAAATACTTTTTACATTTGATTATTTGCGTACGTACTCTGCTTCCACTTTATCATAAATCCGCTTTGGTATAGGCAATGATTCTTCGTCAACAGCATCCCACCGCAACCGGAAATCGGTAAGCAATTGTTCAAGTTCCTCATGCACCTCGGGTAATCCAAGATTTAGATGCAGTTCTATTTCCCGGCGAAGTTTGCCGAATTTCTGAGCTGCCTGTTTATGGCGGGCTGCAAGCTCCGATGGACGGACGAATGCCTGTGTAGCTCCGAGAGCAGCAGCAGTGAGTGCAAAAATTCCAACACCCACCTGAAGCCAGATATTTAAGCCTCCTTGTTCCGCTTGGTTTTGGATTTGTGTAAAAGCAGTTGTACCTGATATTGCTGCTGCAATAGCCGTTGCTATACCGAGTCCAAGGTTTACCGATTCGTAAAAACGGGCCGCATCCCAATGGCTACGATGCAGTATGGTTAATGAACGCCGCCATTGTTGGATGTACTCATCAGAATGCCCTGGTGCAATGCCGGTAACTTTATTGCCTGCAGATGGATTCAGTGTATTGTCATTCTTAGGTTCGGATGTTTCCTTATTCACAATAGAAGACTTTTCTATTGTTTGGTTTTCAGTTTGATTCATGGCGGACATATTTTAGGTTTATATGGTGTATTCTTAATTGCTGTTTAAGTATTAGAAATCTGTACTTCTAAAAAGAAAAGGCTGGAAGTCGGAAGACTGAAGATTGAAGTCGGGAGTCGGAAGAATCCTCAATTGATGCTCATAAGTAATAGAGATTTTTTCGTCATCCGCGCTTCTGTATCTATAAAAATGGGATTTCACAAAGGCCCTTAATGTATTTGTATAGTCGGAGCCAGTGCAAAGCATTGGACATTCCTGTGGGGAAATGGAACTGGATGATATCCTGGTGGAATCAGATTTTCTCCCGGCTGCAAACGGGAATTTCACGGAAGAGCCACATTTTGATCCGGAATCTTTCACGATTACATATTTTATAATGTAAAAGCATCCAAGAATACGAGGAGTTGATTAATGCATTACTTCTGACTCAGAAAGGATTAGCTTTTATGTTAATAGTAAAATCAAAAAAGATAAATGAACAAGCAGTGACAGTTAGAATCAGAATATTTGGAATGATAGTTTAAATACAGTTCATAAATATACAAAATAATCTGGCTATTTGATATCGGATTAGTGAAAAAGGGGTTCTGTTTCAGGAAAATGGGGGGAGTGCAGAGTGCTTAGTGTTTGGCTAAGAATGCCTGGAAACTAAAATTTCAGAAATTATATCTTTTCGATTCTGCGTCAAAACGAACTGCCATGAAAATTTCACTGTTGAGTTTTGCGTTCATTTTTTGTCGAATGAAAAAGGTCTCAAAACTAAATGTTCTGAAACCCTTGTCATTGTTAGCTCTCCTTAAAGTTTGAAATTGTGGACCGGTTTCTGCCTTCTACTGATAAAAACTCCTTGAAGACTTATTCATAGTGAAGCGCATCTATTGGATTTAAGCCTGCGGCTTTACGTGCAGGGTACCAGCCAAAAAACACACCTATTACAGTGCAAACCAGGAAGGAAAGAATTACTGACGCCGGCAGCACTACTACCGGCCATTTCATAAGTATTCCGATAAGTTGAGAGGCTCCGATCCCGACAAAAATTCCAATTACACCTCCAATTATACTCAGCAATATCGATTCGATAAGGAATTGCATCAGTATGTCTTTCCCTCTGCCGCCAACTGCCATGCGCAATCCGATTTCCCTGGTTCTTTCGGTAACAGATACATACATAATGTTCATTATACCTATGCCACCGACAAGAAGTGAAATACCTGCAATAGCTCCCAACAATATGGTCAAAACATTACTAACTGAACTTGAAGTGGTTACAAGGTCTTCCTGTGTCCGTATACGGAAATCGTTTTCACTTCCTTCTTTAAGTTTGTGCGATTTTCTTAATGCCTGTTCCATCTCTGCGGCTGCCTTTTTTGTGGAAGATTCATCAATAGCAGAGGATTGTATACTGTTGAAAAATGTGCTTGCAAGTACTCTTTTTTGCACCGTCGTATAAGGTGCCAATAAAAGGTCGTCCTGGTCCTGACCATAGGTATTGGTGCCTTTTGCTTTCAATATTCCAATTATGGTAAAAGGAACTTTTTTATACCGTATAGAAAGCCCGATTGGGTTGGTCCCTTTACCAAAAAGATTTTCCAACACTGTTTCTCCAATAAGGCAGACTTTTGCCGCACCTTTTACGTCCTGCTCCGTAAAACCTCGCCCTTCGGATACTTCAATTAATTTAATTCTCAGATAATCTGTATTGCTGCCAAACAAACTCGTAGGCCAATTTTTATTACTATACACTGCCTGTCCGTTGGCTCTCACTTCCGGTGAAAGATCACTTATAGAAGGACATTCGTCTCTTATTGCATCCAGGTCTTTTATGGTCAGGCTTACTGAAGCAGCATTCCCCAACTCTACTCCACCCCTGTGTTGTGAAGTAGGTGATACGGATACAAGATTTGTTCCCATGCTGGAGATCTGGTCCTGTATGCTTTTTTTTGACCCTTCGCCTATTGCAAGCATTGCAATAACCGAAGCGACACCAATTATGATCCCCAGCATGGTTAGCAATGCTCTCATTCTGTTTCGCTTCAGTGCATAAACAGCCAGTTTCAGGAGATTAGAGATATTCATTGTCTTTAATTTTTTGCAGCTTGCACTTCATCAGCAACAGGCAGGTTTTTAAGCATTTCAACGGCATTAAACCGTTCTTTTACATCTTCAGTCTTAAGGATCTTGCCATCACGGAATACAATATTTCGCGAAGTGAAACGGGCTATATCCATTTCATGCGTGACAAAAACAATCGTCTTGCCATTAGAATTCAGTTCCTGGAACAAAGCCATAATCTCATAGGAAGTTCTGGTATCCAGGTTGCCGGTTGCTTCATCGGCCAGTATAACCACTGGATCGTTAACCAATGATCTTGCTATAGCTACACGCTGCTGTTGCCCGCCCGATAACTGGTTAGGCATATGGCCCATCCTGTCCTTCAGGCCAACGCGAATAAGTGCTTTTTCAGCTCTTTCCCGTCGCTCTTTTGCATTAACTTTATTGTTGTAGAAAAGAGGTAGCTCTACATTTTCAATAGCAGAAGTCCGGGGTAAGAGATTATACGACTGGAATACAAAACCCAGTTTCTGGTTACGTAAAGCTGCCAATTCGTCCTTATTGAGCTCTGACATGTCGACACCATCAAGAATATAAGTCCCTGAATTTGGTATCTCTAAACATCCCAGGATATTGAGCATGGTTGACTTTCCCGAACCGCTTGCACCCATAATCGCTATAAATTCCCCTTCAGCAATCGACAGGTTAACTCCTTTCAGAGCTCTTACTGTTACATCACCTACATGAAATTCTTTTGTCAGATCTTTAACCTCTATTATTGTTTTACTCATGGCTTTTTATCTTCCTCCCCTGCCCGGACGCGATGGTGTAAATGGACTTTTTACAGTTGCTTTTGCTATGGTATCAGATTTTGATGTCAGTTTCATTGCGAAAATCACTTCATCCCCAACCGTAACTCCGGATTTAATTTCGATATTGGTTCCATCGCTGAGTCCTGTAACAACCTTTATGGGGGTAATTTCATTTCCTTTTATTACCCAAAGCGTGGCCTCTTTATTGTTATCCCTGCCACCACTTTTAGATGATTTATTTAACTCCTTTTCAATTGCTTCCCTGGCAGTTTGCGGGAACTTCTTTTCGTAATCTTCCATCAGTTTACTATCGGGTTTAAAACGCAATGCTTTACTCTCAACAATAGTCAGGTTATTTGCTTCGGTTACAAATATGTTTGCATTGGCGGTCATACCAGGCATCAGTTTCTTATCAGGATTCGGGGCTTCAATAATTACGGTGTAAGTAACAACATTCGATGTTACCACCGGCTGCAATCGGACCTGGGTCACAGTACCACCAAATTTTAAATCCGGGAAAGCATCAACATTAAATTCCACTCTTTGTCCAACTTTAACCTGTCCGATATCGGCTTCATCAACATTGGCTTCTACCCTCATTTGAGTCAGGTCATTGGCAATTGAAAACAAGGTTGGCGTGTTAAAACTTGCCGCAACCGTTTGTCCTTCATCAACGGCCCTGTTTAAAACAACTCCGTCGATGGGTGAAAAGATAGAAGCATATGCCAGGTTAATTTTATTTTTAGTGTAATTGGAATTAGCACCAGAAAGGCTTGCTTTTGACTGATCGTAATTCACAACTGCCTGGTCATAATCGGCTTTTGCAATCAGTTGTTTTTCGAACAGCGCTTTATAGCGCTCATAAGTAATTTTTTTGAAATCACGATCTGCGGTAGCCGACACAACCGTTGACCGGCTTTGATCAAGAAGCACCCGAAGAGGTGTTTCGTCAAGAGTGGCAAGTAATTGACCTTTCTTGACTGTTGAATTAAAATCGACGTATATCTTTTGAATTACTCCCGAAACCTGGGTGCCTACGGCTACCATTTTTACTGCCTGAATAGTTCCTGAAGCAGTAATTGCATTACTGATGCTTCCGTTTGAAACTATTGTTGTGTCAAAAGCAATTACTTCTTTTTTGTTTTGCCAGTACCTGAAAGCAAAAAATGCAGCCACTAAAACTACTACGACGGATATAATCTGTATAATTCTTTTTCTCTTCATTGTGAATAAGTATTATCTGTACTTTAAAAATTTAACGGGACACCTGAATAAAAATCAAGTGTTTTATAGCTGAATATCAGGTTGTATTTAGTCTGCAGGTAATTGCTTTCAGCTGTAATCGTATTTGTCTTTTGAATCAGCAAGTCAACAGCATTCATTAAACCCTGTGTATATTTTTCCGCAGCAACTTCATAAGATTCCTGCGCTGCCACCAATTGCTCCCTGCTTGCTTCAAACTCATTTTGAGCCGTGAATACATTTGTACAGGCTGTTTCAACAGCTTTTCTAAGCAGATTCCGGGTGTTCTGTTCGTCCAATATTGCGTTCTGGGTATTAATTTTTGCCAGTTCGACTGTAGAACTGATTTGCTGGTTATGAAAAATCGGAACTGACAGACTTAACCCGATGGCCGGGTTAAACCCATGAGTA
>CAIWMA010000130.1 GCA_903913645.1 uncultured Bacteroidales bacterium
GCTTTGGGTCCTTAGCAGGGAAAAGTTCACTTGTTTTAGTTTCGGAATAAAAATATCAGCCTGATCTTTATATTCAATTTTTGGAATAAATACCAGGTTTATATAAAGAAGTATGGGTATGCTCAGGGTTAAGGCAACATAAAAAACCTTGTTCCGTACTAACACATTAAATCCAAGATAAAAGCCAACGATTTTAAGCAATGTATTCACCGGAAAAATTTCAGGAAAATTGAGGTGGTTTACATAACTTCCCATTGAATCCAGGAGAATTGCTTCAATGAGGAATAAAAATACTATAAGATTTGATAGTGTTTTTGATCTGTTCTTTATCAGGCACAATACTAATCCCGATATAAAATAAATCCCGAAAGATATGAGATTCCCGATTCGTAAATCCGATTTTCCAAAAACGATGTAATTATGAAGAGCATAAATACCAAAACCTGATAAAATAATAATTAAAAACTGAAGTAATTTTTTTTTCATTGTTATTCCGATAAATATTAGAAATAGATAAATTCTGTTGTATAAATGTGGCCTCTAAGATATGCTTTAAACAAGCGCAAAATAGTTTAAAAAAACTTTGTTCAAAATTTGCTAAAGAAAAATCCCGCCTACTTTTCCAAGCAAACGGGACTTAAGAATTCAAATAATCAATTTCTATTTGATTTCCAGCACCTTATATCCCCAAGCCTCTAAATTCATAGGCTCTTTCTTTACAATTTTGGTTTCGGCTCCTGTAAAAGCATCTTTATAAGTTCCATTTACAACATCACCTTTCACTGCAACCGATACCGGAGCAGCTGATAAGTTGACTATTACCAACACTTTTGTATCGCCTTTTGCACGCATAAAGCTTAACACTTTTGTTGGTTCGGTATTCTTTATTTTTTCGAAAGTGCCGCCGTAAGGAGGATTAAATAAGGCTTCGTTGCCGTGTTTCAGTTTGTTCAGGGTCTGGTAAAAAGGAGTCAATTCCAGGTTTGACCAGTTGATGGTGTCTTTGACAAAGAATTGAAGACGTTTGTTCAATCCGGCTTCCTGGCCACTGTAAATCAAAGGCATACCAGGGATTGTGTAGGTGAGTACCGCAAATGCTTTTCCTCCAACACCGAATTTTTCGGTAACGGTTCCATTCCATGAATTCTCGTCGTGGTTGGTAACAAAATTCATCTGCATAGCATTTTTAGGCAATATGGAATCTACCTTCATCACCTGGCGAATGATCTGTTGAACAGAATCTTTGCCTTTGGCGACATTCACCAAAGTACCGTTGCATGTTCCCCATGCGTAATTGGCATCAAATGCTTTTTTGCAAAGCTCGGGATGGTCTTCATTTTCGGCCAGCATAAACATAGGTTTGGTTTTTTCGAGTTCCATACGGGCAGTTTCCCAGAAATCAACAGGAACTTCACCGGCTACATCGCAGCGGAAACCATCAATATCGCAGTTGGCTACCCAGTATTTCATAGCGTCGATCATAGCAGCACGCATGTCCTGGTTGGCGTAATTGAGTTTGGCACAATCGGTCCAATCGAAAGGAGTAATCATTTTGCCGGTGCTGTCTTTAATATACCAGTCGGGATGTTCGGTAATCCAGTTATTATCGCGGGAGGAATGATTTGCCACCCAGTCGATGATGACTTTAAATCCCATTTCATGTGCTTTGGTAACCAAAGCTTTGAAATCAGCTTCGGTTCCGAATTCAGGGTTTACTCCTTTATAATCTTTAACAGAATAGTAACTTCCAAGGCTTGTTTTGAATCCTTTCGGAACTTTACGATCAAGGACTCCAATCGGGTGAATAGGCATGATCCAGAGGATATCAACACCAAGTTCTTTCAGGCGCGGGAGGTTGGCTTCAAAAGCTTTGAAAGTACCTTCGGGCGTGTACTGGCGCACATTAACTTCATAAATCACAGCGTTTTTAGCCCATTCGGGATAATTGGCTTTAACATCGGTAACAGCAGTTTTGGTTTTGCATGCCGTAAAAAGAAATGAGATGCAGCAAAGCATAAGGATGGATTTGGTTAGGGTTTTCATATAACGTTGTTTGAAGGGTTTTGACGAATTAGATGGTAAAAAAATAGAGTTAATTAGTTGTCATTCAATGGTCATCAGTTGTCATTCTGAGGTTGATCTGGCTTCTTGTTTTTCCAAATTCCAGTTTCCAGATTGTCTATTCCTTATTGGTTATCGATAATTTCAATATTCAAGGGCTTCCCATCCCAATTAAAGTTTACATACAGCCATTTTTCATCAAAGGTTGCTGATGTTTTCTTTCCGGCGGTTTGTCCTTTTTCAGCTTTGATTTTGACGGCCTTGCTATTAACCAAAACCTTAGCAGGAACTTTGCTGGTTCTTATTTCCAGTTTCATTATACGGCAGACTGGCATTCCATCCCAGGATCCGGTTTTAGATATTGCAACAGTAGTTTTCTGCGAATCCTTTGAACCACTATATGTGATCAGCTCAAATTTTCCTTCGGAAAGTGATTTGTTGTCGAGCCCGTTATCTTCATATTGCGTGAAAGTGGATTGTCCTGATGGATAATACCGCACCAAATAGTTTCCTCCGTCGTAGTAGTCGGTGGAAGTTACCGGTTTTGTCATAGGAATAAAGCTGCCGGCTTTGGCAAAAACAGGGAGATTTTCAATTGTAAGCGGATAGTCTATCCGGCTGCTTCCGGTGTATTCGGTTCCGGTAGCAAAATCAAACCATTTGCCTTCGGGCAGATAAACACTGCGGCTGGTAAGTCCTTTTCTGATAATAGGAGCTACAAGCAGGTTTTCTCCCCACATATATTCGTCTTCCACACGGCTCACTGCAGAATCATTTGTGAATTGGTAAAAAAGCGGCCGCATAAGCGGTGATCCGGTGGTCGCATTCTGATAAGCCAAAGTATAGTTGTAGGGCAACATTGCATAGCGCAGTTTCATGTATGTGCGGACAATATCCTGGGTTTTGGGGCTAAAGTAAACAGGCTCGCTTGGAATTCCAGATCCGTGAGGACGAAGGATCGGTGTAAATACTGCAAATTGCAGCCAGCGTGTATAAAGTTCATCATCCTTTACACCCATAGCAAATCCACCGGCATCGGAATGTATGTATCCTAAACCGTTCATTCCCATGGTTAACAAAAGCGGGAGCTGCGCCTGCAGTCCACCCCAGGAGCGTGAAACGTCGCCAGTCCAGGGATAAGCAGCATACCTTTGTGAACCAGCAAAACCTGAGCGTTGGAGATGGAACAACCGAGTGTTTGGGTAATTTTCGGCATATTTTTCGAACAACATTTTATCCCAGTAATGGCCATAAATATTATGCACCTGGTCAGCTTTCCCGTTTACATGCCTGATATCTGCCGGATGGCTTTCAGGTTCACCGAGATCGCCCCACCAGGCAGCTATGCCCATATCAATCTGTTTTTTGTATTTCTGCCAGAACCAGTCGCGGGCTTCGGGTTTAAAAATATCGATCAGGCTGCCGGCACCAAAATAGAATTGTTTGTCGATATAAGGCTTGCCGAGGCTATCGGTAACAAAAACTCCTTTGGCTACTGCATCTTTATGATTTGCAACGGTATCAATAACATAAGGCTCCGTGATCAGGATTGTTTTTATACCTTGCGTCCTGAATTTGGCAACCATTCCGGCCGGGTCGGGCCAGGCTTTTTTGTACCAGTCGAGGTTGCCGAGATGCCCTTGTATGCTGTCACCAAACCAGTAAAAATCAAGAATAACCGCATCGACAGGAAAATTATTTTTCTGCATCAGCGTAACAATGCTGTCGGTTTCTTTCTGGTTGCGGTAAGCCATTCGGCTCTGCAGGTTGCCTAATGCCCAGCGTGGAGGCAAAGGCTGGCGGCCGGTAAGCTGAGTGTATGAACCCGAAATTTCGGGATAAGTGCTTCCGGCAATCAGGTAATAGCGTGCAGTTCCACCCAATGCGCTCCATTCGGTGACCGATGGCTCTGTGTTTCCGATATCCACATATCCCTTCTGGGGATTATCGAAAAGGATGGCATATTTGCGCGACGAAATCGTCATCGGCACGGAATAGTTTAGCTGGGCAGCACCAAATTCATACCCGTAAGCCGGCCTGTTATAAAGCTGAAGCTTTTTGCCACGGCGATCCATTGCCATGGCTCGTTCGCCTGCACCAAATACTTTTTCGCCTGGTTTTAATGCAAAACGTACACCTGTATTTCCTGGCCTGCTGAAAAATCCGCTCTCCTCGCTTAAAAGTGTATCGCCTCTGTAGATGTATGTTAAGTAAAAAGGATCGGCATTTGCGGTTATAGTCATTTGCCCGTTACGAAGGATATAGCCGGTTGTTATTTGAGAAGAGGAAAGTGAAACATTCCCTTGTTGCATAATTACAGAATGGGAAGGATCAGCTTTCGAAATGCCTTCGGGGAAAAATGTAGCTTCCACAACGCTTTCAGAGAATGGCTTCAAAGAAATCATTCCTTTGTCCGTATAAATATTCCACGAAGCGGGCAGCTGCTCAATCCTAATAAGTTTTTGCACTTCGCGGTTTCCTGCTGATGTGACCTGAACTTTAGGCTTATACCCGTTAACAGGAACAAGGATATCTTCATTTTCCTTTGTTTTTCCAACCAGGGTTCCATCTACATTACGAAACACATAAACCAATTGGTTTACAACATCTTCAGGCTTGAGTTTATAAAATGATTTGATAACAAAACGGAAGGAATACAAATTCTTACCCTGGCGTTTCATCAACACATTTTTATCATCTTTCCCCCAGTTGCCAACAGCATATTTCCAGTCGTGGCCATCTATACTCTTACTGGTAATAACACCCGTGTGAAGATAAACGTTACCAGATTGATCGAGTAAAGCCTTGTTTCCTTCGGCTGCATTAAAATATACGGTTACCGAATCGGTAAGAGATGGATTTTCAGGCTTCAGCCAGATTACCTGGGCGGAAGAAGGGTGTACTAATAATAGGAAAAGTGCTATTCCCAGAATATGAATCAATTTCATTGTCAATAGTTTTGAGAAGTTAAAGCGGCTTGGAGTCGGAAGACAGAAGTCGGAAGACTCATTAAAGCAAATTTTGTGTTTGATTAGAATTCTTAGTTGTCAGAATTTTCGGTTATTTTGTAAATTTACTTTCGAATCTGATAACTCAATAAAATTACAATTTAACTCCCGACTTCGGACTCCCGTCTTCCAGCTTCTTTACTTCGACAATTCAATAATCTTAACACTTTTTGCAGGTAATTCAATATTGCTCAGGTCTTTAATCTGGCTGCCGCTGAAAATATCTTTACCGGTTTTAAATCCTTTCAGGTTTTCATTAAAACGAGCTGTGGAAAGCGTTTTCTCATATTTTTCATTGTTATTTATAATCACCATCACAGCAGTTTTGTCCAGAGTGCGGAAATAGACATAGATGCCATCTTCGGGGATATAATGGGTAAGTTTCCCATTCTGAACAGCCTTGTTGCCTTTGCGCCAGTTAAAAAGTGCGGAAGTATACTCGAGTATGTCTTTCTGGTCGCTGCTCATGTTTTCACCGTTGAATACATTTACTTCGTCACCTTGCCAGCCACCGGGGAAATCTTTGCGTTTTCCGGGATCGCCCTGCAAATCACCACGGTCAATTAATGCTTCTGTTCCGTAATAAATCATTGGAAAACCGCGGGTTGTCGCAATAAAAGCCAGTGCCATTTTCACATTATCCACTGTTTTCAAAACCGGGTACATGCGTTCAATATCGTGGTTATCGGCAAAAGTGATCAGTTTCGAAGGGTCGCTGTACAGGAAATCCTGCGAAAGAATTTCGTACAAACGGGCCATACCGGTATCCCAGCCTTCATTCTCGGTGAATGCCTTCTGAATGGCTCCCATCAATGGAAAGTCGAACGCGTTTGAAAGGTGTGACCGATATCCATCCTTATTGGTTTTATTATCGAGCCAGTACGATACTTGTGCAGGATAATTTATCCAAACTTCACCAACGGTATTCAGGTTAGGATATTCTTCGCGAACGGTTTTCATCCATTCAGCCATAAAATCTTTGTCGGAATACGGATATGTATCCTGCCGGATTCCATCCAGTCCCGCGAATTCAATCCACCAGATGCTGTTTTGGATCAGGTATTTGGCAACATACGGGTTCTTTTGGTTAAAATCGGCCATACTGTGATCGAACCAACCGTCCGACATTTTTTTCTGGTCGAATTGCGAATGGTACGGATCGGAAATTACACCTCCGCGGTAATTTGAACGTGTATATTCCGGCCATTGGTTAACCCAGTCTTTCTGAGGCAGATCTTTCATCCAGTACGAATTGGTTCCGAAATGATTAAAAACCATGTCCATCACCACTTTAATCCCTTTTTTATGTGCGGCATCCACCATTTCACGGTAGCTGTCGTTGGTGCCGAAACGGGGATCAATTTTATAGAGATCCGTTGCAGCATAACCATGATAGGTATAAGCCGGTAAATTATTTTCGAGCAATGGCGTACACCACAGAGTTGTAACGCCAAGTTTCTGCAAGTAATCCAGGTGATCCGTAATTCCTTTTATATCACCGCCATGACGGCCATTCGGGCTTTTACGGTCTGCCTTTTCGAGCATGCCGGGCATATCATCGTTATTGGGATCGCCGTTGGCGAAACGATCGGGCATAATGAGGTACATCATATCCGAAGTATTGAATCCCTGCCTCCTGGCCGATTCTTTGGCGCGGGCTTTCAATTCGTATTTATATGTAATTAATACGCTGTCCTTTTCTTTAAACGAAATAGCAATAGTGCCGGGCTTTGCAAATGCGCCTATGGAAAGGTCAACAAATAAATAATCATCACCGGTACTGGCAGAACCCTTCAGGCTTACTCCTTTGTACTCGAAAAAAGGCTTTGTTTTACCAATATCTTTCCCATGGATCATTAGCTGAAGGGAATTGTTCTTCATGTCGGTCCACCAGCATGGAGGCTCCACATGATCGATGGCTACCTGCGGAAAGGCAGCGCGAAGAATAAATAAACAGATAATAAGAAGAGGAAACTTTTTCATTGGTTGGAGGATTTGGTTTCGCAAAGATATAAGAAAATATTCCATATAAAATACATGTTTTGAGTGCAATCGTTTGCAGGTTAGAAAATTATGCTAATTAGTTCAAATAGCCTGTTGGAGTTAAAAAGATATTTAAATGAATTTGAGCATAAGTGTAATCATGCAGCCTATTTTGATTTGGATGAAAAGATTTGTTGTCAGGCTCAAAGAATTAGGTAAAGCCGGTTATCCCCGGTACAACAGACTAACAATTACCTGGAACTTTAAGTTAAAGATTCAATTAAAAATGAACACAGCCTGTTATTTTGGTTAAATTTTCCCGATATTTGTTATGTGTTTCCCCTCATTGACAGAAGTCATATATTACGTATTCAAAAACGTTTACAACTACTATTAAATTTAGAAATATGAAAAAAATTGCCACCGGAATATTACTGCTGTGTTCAATTATTGCTTTCGCACAAAAACCCGATTCGCTTAAGCAGGAAGCGTGGAAATCAGTTTACAGGGCATCAGCTACAAAAATCAATGACTTGGTACATACGAAACTCGATGTGAGTTTCGACTATTCGAAATCGTGGATGTATGGCAAAGCCTGGATCACGCTGCATCCGCATTTTTACGAAACAGATTCTCTATACCTCGATGCAAAAAGGATGAATATCAATGAAGTTTCGGTTATCAGGGCAGGCAAGCATATTCCTTTAAAATTTGCATATGATAGCTTACGTCTTCGGATAAAGCTTGATAAGATTTACAAATCATCAGAAAATTACACTGTCTTTATTAATTATGTTGCAAAACCTGATGAAATAAAGGCAAAAGGCAGCGCTGCCATAATGGGCGCCAAAGGCCTGTATTTTATAAATCCGTTAGGAAAAGACAAAAATAAGCCAACGCAAGTATGGACTCAGGGCGAAACCGAATCAAATTCCGGTTGGGTTCCGACTATTGATAAGCCCAACCAAAAAATGACGGATGAAATCACCATGACGGTTCCTGCCAGGTACCAGACTTTATCTAATGGAATATTGGTAAGCCAGAAAAAGAATACTGACGGAACCCGAACAGATACATGGAAAATGAATCTGCCTCACTCGCCCTATCTGCTGATGATGGCGATCGGTGAATTTTCCATAATCAAGGATTACTATAAAGGCAAGGAAGTGAGTTATTATGTCGAAAAGGAATATGCCCCGGTAGCCCGTAAGATATTTGGCCTTACGCCGGAAATGATCGCTTTCTTTTCACGGGTCACGGGCATTGAATATCCATGGGCCAAATATGCCCAGGTTGTTTGCCGCGATTTTGTGAGCGGGGCAATGGAAAATACCTCAGCCACTTTACATAGTGAACCAGCTCAACAGGATGCCCGCCAGCTAATTGATAATAATGAATGGGAAAGCAATATTGCCCACGAGCTCTTTCACCAATGGTTCGGCGACTATATTACCACCGAAAGCTGGAGTAACCTTACTTTGAATGAATCATTTGCCGACTACAGCCAGGTTCTCTGGTTTGAATATAAGTATGGGAAAGATGCCGGCGATGAAGAGAACTATTCAGGGATGCAAACCTACTTACAAAGTGGCAGCGAAAAAAAAGACCTGGTTCGCTTTTATTATAAGGACAGGGAAAATATGTTTGACCAGGTAAGCTATCAAAAAGGGGGTCGTGTTTTGTATATGCTGCGCAACTATGTTGGCGACAGTGCTTTTTTTAAATCCTTAAATCTATTTCTGAAAACAAAGAAATTTCAGGCAGCAGAGGCACAGGAGCTTAGGCTGGCTTTCGAAGAAGTTACCGGTCAGGATTTAAACTGGTTCTGGAACCAATGGTATTATGGCAGCGGGCATCCGAAGCTCGATATCAGCTATGCATTTGATTCTATTGGGAAAACAGCTAAAGTATTTATAAAGCAAACCCAGCCTGATAAGGTTTTCAGGTTTAAGATTGCCGTGGATATTTACCATGGAGCAGAAAAACAGCGGAATTATGTTTGGATAGATAAAGCAATCGACACGCTCACTTTTCCTGCCGTTTCCAAACCAGATCTGATTAATGTTGACGGTGACAAAATGCTGCTTTGCGAAAAGACGGATAATAAAACGCTTGATAATTACATGTTTCAATATAAAAATGCCGGCTCCTATGTTGACCGAAGGGAAGCCATCGAATTTGCTGCAGGTAAACAGTTAAATGACCCTAAAGCTTTGAAGTTAATGAAAACAGCAATGAAAGATAAGAATTACGGATTACGAATTTATACGGTACAAAGGCTAAATGTAGAAAATGATTCGATCAAAACACTTGTTGAACCGCAGATACTTGACATGGCACATAATGACGCTAAAACCCTGGTAAGAGCAGCAGCAATCAATGCACTGGGG
Organism: uncultured Bacteroidales bacterium; assembly: GCA_903913645.1. Lineage (GTDB taxonomy): Bacteria > Bacteroidota > Bacteroidia > Bacteroidales > UBA4417 > UBA4417. The sequence continues at coordinate 9,443 of CAIWMA010000130.1, forward strand.
ATTTATAAAAAGGAAACCTACAAACCCTTTTTCCTGAATTCAATCGGAGATTCCTCTTATGCCATCGCAGCCAGTTCGTTGAATGCATTGGGATTAATTGATAGTTTAGCCGCCCTGAATCAGGCAAGAATCGTATCGGCTCAGCATCCAAAAGGCGCACTTTCATTAGCAATTGATAATATTCTGTACATGTATGCTAACGAAAGTGATTACGATACACTGGCTGCACGGTTTGATAATGTGCCTTTCGGAAGTAGCAAGTTTATGAAACTTCAGGCTTTTTCCATGTTTTTAAATAGAGTAAAGAATACAGATAATTTCAAAAAAGGCATTGATATGATAGTCAGGTTCCGTGATACGATTCCTGAACAATATCGTGACCAGGTTTTACCCTTTATAAACGGCATGATTTTAAACGGCATTGCTGTTTCAAAACAAGCTGAAGGTTTGAAGGAACAAGCTGATTATGTGATATCGAAACTGTCTTCTGCAACTTCTCATCAGGCAGCTTTTAAAGTTCCTGCAGATGTTCTGCAAAAATATGTTGGGGAATATGATATGAACGGGGGAACAATTAGTATTGTTTTGAATGACAAAACACTAAGCCTGGTTTCCACTGGCGGACCTGCCATGGAATTGGCCGCAGTCTCAAAAAATAAGTTTGCCATAAAATATATGGATGGACTCTCAGTTGAATTCACCCAGGATGAGAAGGGCGAAGTTACAGAAATGACAATTGTTTCGCCTAGCGGGCCAATGAAAGCTCAAAAGAAAAAATGATGATTCCATTTCGTTCCACTTGATACAAATCTCGTTTTTGAATACAGGATTGTCAAGTTTTGATCGTGTATTGTCGTTTACTTATAATTGAAATTCCATTAACAGGATAAAGGTTTCCTGTTAAAGAAGACTGCTTTCAAATATGGATTCCCCTGATTCTCATATGCTTTATTACCGGCCTAAAAACAGTCAAATCCTTAACATTGTTTTATTGCCTACTTTAAAAGAAATTACTAAATTTGATTGCCTTTTAACAGGGATAAACATGAGTTCGCCCTGTGAAAGCTGTATATTAATTAATCTGACCACATAATGAAAATGTCTTTTACGCTTATTCTCAGCCTTGCTTTGATGACCCATGCCCTTGCGCAGCAAATTATCTCTCCACTCGAAAAAAACAACTATCAGAAAGTTACATCTTATGAAGAGTTGACTGCTTTTGTTAAGGAACTGGATGAAAAATCGGACCTTTTAAAGGTTGAAGTCATTGGCCAGACTGTGCAGGGAAGAAACCTGTATGCACTAAAATTTTCTTCCTCAGAATTCGGGAAAGACAAGTCAAAAATAAAGGTAATGTTTCAGGCCCAGCAACATGGCAACGAACAATCGGGGAAAGAAGGTGCGCTCTTGCTGGCTCAGGCCTTACTAAAACCCGAAAACAGGTATTTGTTTGATAAAATAGATTTTGCCCTTATACCGCAGGTTAATCCCGATGGCGCCGAAGTGAACCAAAGGCGCAACGGTAATAATACCGATCTGAACCGCAACCACCTTATACTTACCGAGTCGGAAACCATGGCTTTACATAAGTTTTTCGA